>JAHKZT010000099.1 GCA_020626475.1 bacterium | reverse complement strand
TACGTCAAAGAAAACGCCGATCGCGTGGATTACGTAATCGTACACAAGGTCGATCGTCTCGCACGTAACCGTGATGATGACAGCGACATTATGCGCGTATTGCGTGAATGTGGCGTCCAACTCGTATCCGCATCCGAGAGTATTGATGACACTCCGTCCGGTATGCTGCTTCACGGAATCATGAGTTCTATCGCTGAGTTCTATTCACAGAACCTTGCAACAGAAGTCAAGAAAGGTATGGGCGAGAAAGTTAAAGGCGGCGGAACCATTGGACGAGCGCCGATTGGTTATCAAAACGTCAGATATAACGACGAGAAAGGTCGTGAAGTTCGTACTGTGACTCTCGACCCGGAGCGATCACCTCTTGTCAAAATGGCTTTCGAGGAATATGCAACAGGAAAGTGGACTCTAGTTAGCATGACAGAATATCTTGGAGCCATTGGGCTTACGACTCGACCAACGCCAAAGCTTCCATCAAAACCATTAGGCCAGACTACGGTTGAAAGCATGCTTAAGAATCCATACTATACCGGTGTCGTTAAATATGGCGGCGTGGAGTATCCGGGTAGCCATGAACCACTTATCAGTAGGGAACTCTTTGAAACCGTCCAGGCTATACTGAGCACTAGGATAAATGGTGAACGCGTTCGCGAGCATCCGCATTTTCTCAAAGGTCTCTTATACTGTAGAAAGTGTAAGTCGCGCATGCTGGTAACATATGCTAAAAGCCACACGGGGGTTGTATACCCATATTATATCTGTGCCGGGCGCCATAGCCGCAAGAAGGGCTCCCCAGACTGTAATATGAGAGCAATTTTGATAGATGATGTGGAACGCCAAGTTGAAAGTCATCTTGATCAGTACAAATTTGACCCAGATGATCGAATGTTGGTTGAAGCCTATCTCGATGAAGCTATCAATAAGGAACAGGAAAAATACAAAAAGGAGCTTGATCTTCTTACGCGCAAAAAGATTAAGCTCGAACGAAATCAGGAAAAATTACTCGAATCATACTACAATGATGCGATTCCGCTTACTCTCATGAAATCGGAGCAGAAAAAGATTACAAAGGAATTAGCAATCATAAATAGCGACATACATGCCCATAATGCAACCTTCGAAGAGATAAGGGCGAACCTATCCTTGGTCTTGGATATGCTAGAGGATTGTGGAAAAACCTACCGAATGGCAAATGATGGTATTAAGCGCATGTTGCTCATAGCCATGGTTGATAGAATCTGGATAGAGGAAGACGGCCGCATAGAGCCTGAGATGAATAACTTATGCAAGGAAATACTCCGCACAAATAATGAAATTAAAAAGTCAGCACCTGCCTCGGCAGATGCTGACTCTATCCGTGAATTATTCAAATCCGGCTCAAAATTTTTTGGGCAGGGTTTGAATAACTTGTTTTTGGTGGAACTAACGGAAACCCACTCGAACTATAAAATAATTATAGACTATGTCAAGAATTATAAGCCATCTCCAGATGAAAATCAAATAGACCCCGAAATGACAGATTTATCCTACAATCCCGATTCCGTCATTAAAACCATCACTCAGAAGCAGAAAACTCTTTCCGACACAGAAACTCGAACAATTATTACAAAGTACCAGCAGGGTAAATCTACTTACGAGTTAGCAAGGGAATTTGGCTGCCATAGAGCTACAATTAGCAGAGCCTTAAAAGACAACGGAATTGAAGTCACGAATCAATGCGCCAAGAAGAAAGTCTTAGCCGAGATGATTATGCAGATGTACTCCGAGTGGTATAAGCCGCAGGAAATCGGGGAAGCACTTGGAGTGAGCGCCGATACTGTCCGACGCATCCTGCATGACAACAATGTCTATATCCGCAAGAGCTGGGAGTATCCAA
>JAHKZT010000098.1 GCA_020626475.1 bacterium | reverse complement strand
TTCTGCATTTACTACTGTACTTACGGTACAACTCGACTCGCCTGCATATTGTTAATAAACCGTCTAAACTTTGTCAGCCCCAGCTTAGATAACAGAGATTTTATCATACTTACGCTTCACTTTCAATTCCCCACCCCATATACTCTCGCCATGACAATTTCAAAATCATTTTCAGCAATCCCCTCCGGCATTACCGCAAATCTAGTCACTATCGAATGCGATAGCACGAAAGGCTTGCCTCTACTGAACATCGTCGGTATGGCTAATAAAACCATCGAGGAGAGCCGAGAGCGCATTCGCTCCGCTATCCGTAATTCCGGTTTCTTTTACCCGTCGCAAGACAAAGTTACCATCAATCTCGCCCCAGCAGGACTACCTAAAACCGGCAGCTACCTCGATCTCGCTATCGCCACAGCAATTCTCGTCCATTTTCAGCAACTTCCAGCCGATATTACCATAAATACCCTATTTGCCGGAGAACTGGCCTTAGACGGCAAAATACGACCCGTCAGAGGCATTTTGAATATTATCGAATGTGCTGCTGCAAACCATTACAGACGCATTATCATACCGTCAGAAAATACTGAGCAGGCTGCCCTCTATAGTAAAAATAATATCGAAATATATCCCATCAAATGCCTTAAAGAAATCTGGGAGATAGCCCTCGGACAAATAAAACCAAAAGCTTTACACAGTCATGTTGTAAAAAATACAAGAACAGAGTTAAGCACTCCTTTTCTCGACCAAATCATCGGCCAAGAACAAGCAAAGCGCGCCCTCGTAATTGCTGTTGCCGGACATCATAATGTTCTCTTTTTTGGTCCGCCAGGCACGGGCAAAAGCATGCTAGCAAATACTATCCCTAATCTATTACCGCCGCCAAGCCGCAAAGAAATCTTCGAGCTCACTAAACTTCACTCATTAACATCGGATATTCGCACTCCATTCTACGACAGACCGTTTCGCTCGCCCCATCGCAGCGCATCACCCACATCATTTACTGGCGGCGCCGACGGCCTACCGGGAGAAATCACTCTGGCGCATCTTGGCGTACTCTATCTAGATGAATTACCAGAATTTCGTAGAGACACCCTAGAATCATTACGCCAACCAATGGAGGAGCGCCAGATATCGCTATCGCTCGCACATCAGAAGATTTGCTATCCGGCAGACTTCATGCTCGCCGCCACTATGAACCCTTGCCCTTGTGGCTTTCTCGGCTCTAATGAGAAAACTTGCAGCTGCACTCCTGGCGCTATCATGAATTATCGCCGCAAGCTTTCTGGTCCATTACTCGATCGCATCGATATGCAAATCAACGTAAAACGGCAAAATACATCTGTTTTAGTAAAAAATACAACAAATAGCACTCATGAGCATGAGACTGCTAAAAATCTCATTCAGAACGCCCTGAATAAACAATTTAACAGATGCGATAAATTCAATTCCGCGCTCAGCTCAGTCGAAACTCTCAAGTATTGCCCGCTCGATAGTTACACGCAGTCACTATTAGACTCGGCCGCCAAAAAGCTTAATCTTTCTGCGCGTTCATACTTCAAAACCCTTAAAATTTCGCGCACGATTGCTGATCTGGCAGACGCTACTAACATCTCCCGACAACACATCTCCGAAGCGCTTCAATATCGCCAAGAATTACAGTAGTAAAATGCTTGCATTCTTTTAAGTTTTTTAGTATAATCTACCCCATAACAAGTCTAATTTTTTGAGGAGCAAAACTATCAGTAATCCTACATCTCGTACCCGCATCAATGGAGACATTCGTCATCCGGAGGTACGCGTTATTAGTGCTGATGGTGCGCAGTTAGGCATTATGTCTAGCCGCGATGCGCAGCTCATGGCTCGCGACGCTGGTTTGGATTTAGTGGA
>JAHKZT010000097.1 GCA_020626475.1 bacterium | reverse complement strand
CCAGAACTACGTTCTACTCCAAGTGGTACGCAGGTTTGTGGTTTCTCCGTTGCAGTAAATCGCAATTATCGTGATGGCTCTGGTGAGCAAAAAGAGAATGTTTCATTCTTTGATTGTTCTGCTTGGGGCAAATCCGGCGAAATTATCGCGCAGTATGCAAAGAAGGGTAGCGGTATCCTCGTCTCCGGTCGTCTAGAACAGCGTAGCTGGGAAGACAAGGAAGGCCAAAAACGCTCCCGCGTTGAGATCGTTGTCGAAGATTTCAACTTCATCGGTGGTAACTCTGATGGTGGTAACTTCGGTGGCAGCAGTAAGAGCGCTTCTAGCGCAGCTTCTTCCGATGTTGCTCCTGACGATATTTCCGATGAGCCAATTGATTTAAGTGAAATTCCATTTTAGAAAGGGTAAGGATGAGAAAATACAAGAATGATCCAGATATGTATTTCGATTATCGCGATGTAAAAACTCTACAGCGCTATGTCGATGCATACGGTCGTATTGAACCAATCAGCAAGACTGGTCTTTCTGCAAAGCAACAGCGCCAGCTCGCTGTCGCCGTTAAGCGCGCACGTCATCTAGCATTAATGCCATTTGTCGCTAACGCGTAATAGAGGTCTGATTATGTACGGACCAACTGATTTAAAGAAAAACACCTTGATTACGCTTGATGGACAGCCATACAAGGTAATTGAGTACTCCCAGAAAGTTATGGGTCGCGGTGGTAGCATCGTGAACGTTAAGGTAAAGAACCTTATTACTGGCGCTTTACTTCCTAAGACCTTTAAGGGTCAGGAGAAGATTGAGCCGGCTGAGGTTACTAACCAGACTGTTCAGTACCTCTATAACGATGGTGAGAAATTTTACTTCATGGATCCTACTAGCTTTGAGCAGTATGAGCTTGCCGCCGATATGGTTGGTGATGCTAAAGATTTCCTCAAAGAGGGTTCCGAAGCAGAGATTCAGTTCTATAATGAAATGCCAATTAACCTAAACCTTCCAAAGAATGTTTGGTTGACGGTTGAATATACCGAGACTGCAGTGAAGGGCGATACGTCTTCTTCTATCGTAAAAGACGCAAAACTTGAAACTGGCGTCGTTGTTAAGGTTCCAGCATTCATTAAGACTGGTGATGTAGTATCGATTGATACGGAGACTTACGCTTATCGTGAGCGCCAAAAATAAAACTAATGATGACCGGTGGCCTTCCTTTGATTGGAAGATACCGGTCATCATTGGCCCCACGGGGTCGGGTAAGACTGGCTTATCGATAGATTTAGCCTTGGAGCTCGTAAACCGTGGGATTTTTGATGGCTGCGAGATTATTTCGGCTGATTCTCGGGCGATTTATAGAGGAATGAATATCGGAACGGCGAAACCGACAGTCGAAGAGATGCATGGTGTGCCGCATTGGGGGATTGATTTGGTTGGACCAGGTGAGCGCTTTACAGTAGCAGATTTTAAGGAATATGCTGAACAAAAAATTTCTGAAATTATTCAGAGAGGGCATTTGCCGATAATCGCTGGCGGTACGGGATTGTATGTAGATGCCTTGATATATAATTATTCATTTTCGGAAAAAGCGAAAAATAGTTATGCAGATCGTGAGCAAATGAGTGATAGATTTATTGTAGCGGGTATTGACTGGTCGCGTGAGCAAATTCGTGAGCGTTTGCGCTTGAGGGCGGAGCAATTTTTTAACCAGCCAATCGAGGAGGAGTACGAAAAAGTTGCAGCCGAGTATGATGCTGACAGTCAGGCGATGAAGTCTAATATTTATCCAATTATCCACGATATGCTTGAGGGCAAGATTACGCGTGATGAGGCAATTAATTTATTTGTACTCGACGACTGGCATCTTGCAAAGAGGCAGCTAACTTGGTTTAAGCGAAATCCGAATATT
>JAHKZT010000096.1 GCA_020626475.1 bacterium | reverse complement strand
CGTGGGATATGGAGCCAGATGATTTTTGGCAGATGTTGGGGCGTCATAAGAATTCTCCGGTCAAGGCGGTGATATTAGACCAGCATAATATTGCTGGCGTAGGGAATATTTATGCCGATGAAGGCTGTTTTTATGCTGCGATTTTGCCTTGGCGAAAATGTGGCGATTTAGATAGGGCTGAGGCAGATAAGCTGCTCGAGGGGCTTTGTTCTGTGATGACGGCTTCGATTGAGAGTGGTGGTTCTACGATGAAAGATTATGTGCGTGCAGATGGCACGCGTGGAAATTATTTAGAGAAATTTGCGCAAGTATTCCGTCGTGAAGGCTGCGAATGTCCTCGTTGCGGCGAGGAAATATTAAAGACGCGTACGGCGGGGCGTGGCACGCATTATTGCAAGGGGTGTCAGAAATGATAAGAATTTTCTATGGTGAAGATCGTGTGATGGCGCAGAAAATGGTGAAGCGCCAACTCGGCGAAGAATATGAAGTTATTGAAGCGGAGTCGCTGCAGGCGAGCGATATGGCGTCTGTATTTCTTGGCACTTCGTTATTCGGCGAAACGCGAACGATTCTGGTTAAAGATTTGTCTAGTAATAAAGAATGTTGGGAAATACTGCCGAAATTTGTCGACGAGTGCTCGCACAATATTGTGATTTGGGAGACGAAAATAGACAAGCGTTCGGCAACATATAAAGCTTTGAGCAAAAATAAGTCGATTGAGTTTAAAGAATTTAAGTTAGCAGAAGATCCGAATAAAAAAGTAGTATTTGATATCTTTGATGCGGCGTTTGGTGGCGATTATAAGCGTGCACTTGAAATGTGTAATAAAATTGAACAGACTAACGATCCGTATATGTTTATGGGGCTAATGACGACGCAGGCAATAAAGAAATTGCAATTAAATAATTCGCGCGCGCCGCAGGCTTTGAAGGCTTTAGCGCAGGCTGATATTGAAATGAAAACGGCTAATGTCGACCCCTGGACGCTCGTAAAGAAGGCATTGCTAAAGATAAGCAATATCTAACATGCTAGAATAAGAGGTATGAAAGTCTTACAGTTGAACGTTTGGACTGGGCGCATGAAAGACGCGCTTACGCGTTTTTTGCGGGAAAATAAGTTTGATGTGATCTGCCTTCAGGAAGCGGTTTGGAGTAAAGAAGCGCCAGAATTTTTAGGGCATTTTGTTGATACGGTCGATGAACTGAAAAAGGTGGCTGGACTTGATTTTGAGGCGCGTGTATCGAACTGGGGAATTGGCCTCCTTGGTGATTTGGCGACGATGGAGCAAGGAAATGTAATATTAAGTCGTTTTCCGATTGAGGAGACTGAGGCTGTATTGGTGCGTGGCGAATATGATGCACGAATGAATTTTATGGTTAAAAATGGTGCGGACGAAAAACAAGCCTATTATGCGTTAAAAGTAAGATTAGCGAACGGTTTGACCGTATTAAATTATCATGGATATTGGAAGCCTGATCCGATTGGCGATGATGAGACGGTGCGATGTATGCGCAAAGTGGCCGATATGATTCGTGATGAAAAAGGCCCAGTTTTAATGTGTGGCGATTTGAACGTAATTGCGGAATCGCCAGCGATGCGCGAACTAGACTTCTTGACTGATTTGACGGCTGAAACTGGCACGAAGCAGACTTTGATGAATCTTAAGTTTATAAAGGACGTGGCCTGCGATCATATCTTGATAAGCGATGGTATAGAATGGTCGAATTTTGAGATTCACAAAGAACTAGTCTCTGATCATGCGGCGGTTAGTGTGGAAATTGGGTTATAATATATAAAAATCAAAGAAAGGTAGAATATGAATAGCTACGAAAAAGGCTATGACGCTGATAAAAATACGACTACAGGTGTTTCTCCCTGGGATACTTTAGGTGACGAGGTTCCGTTTGACGGCTCGAAAGAGGCAGGCGAAGAAGTAGGAGAGGCTCAGTATGCTCGGTATGAAGATCAGGCTGGTCGCGAAGCTCAGG
>JAHKZT010000095.1 GCA_020626475.1 bacterium | reverse complement strand
GTGATGGTGCAGGCGGAAGGGGAATATAAAAAGATTTCTGGCGTGCGGACGGTTGAGATTTCTAAAGTGCAAAAACCTTTGCTGGTAGTAACAAAATAAAAAATCTCCGCTTTAAACGGAGATTTTTTGATGCCTCGGCTATTAGCGCATGAACTCGAGGATGAAGTAGGTGTGGCCCTCATCGTCTGTATGAGTCTCTGGCTGGTAGAGGTATTCAACGTTGGTGATAGTTGCCTTGGAGACATGGTCGGCCTGGACGGCTGGACCAATAGTGCTGTTTTGGACGATCTTACCATCGTAGAAGTTGAAATTACCGGCTTCTAGCGTAATACCGATGCCGTTTGTGGCGCCATAGGCCTGAATGAGTGGAGACTCGGTGGAGACGACTGCGTTTGCAGTACCGTAATTTATTGAATCTTCTGGTTCTGCTTCGCCGAGCGTGATAGTGCCGTTTTTAACCCAAAGGCCAAAGGAATTCGTTGCGCCATTCGCGAAGACTGTGCCGGATTTAATATTCACATTTCCAGATTCGGCATAAATGCCATACGCATTGATACGTCCGATCGTGATAGTGCTGTCTGTGTAGTTTACGGTACCGGTATTGTATATGCCGTAAGTGGTGCCGTTATTAGTGTAGTTATAGTGCGGGGCGCCATACTCCTGACTTATTGTCGCATTGTTGATATTGATGGTTCCAGAGTTGGCAATAATGCGACTTTCGTGATAGTAGGCGTCATAGTCGAGCTTATTAGTGATTGCGGTGTTGTCGAGTGTTAATGTGTTGGTATTAATTATGATGGAAGCGTACTGCTCACCGGCGGAGTTGCCGATTTGCGTGAGCGAGAGTGGAGTATTAGTGATTGTTGTATTGCCGCTGTTATAGACTAGTGGGCGATTGTAGCTTGACGCGGTAGTTTTTTCTAGTACGCCATCAGCAAAGGAGAAGGTTCCGTTTGCGATTCTAGTATATCCATCAAATGTAGAGTCGGTAGCCGTGATATTAGTGGAATTCGTTTGATAGTATGCGGTATGATAACTGCCTCCGCCACGCCAATGGCCATGGCTATCCTCTTTGATGTTCGTGCTCGAGATGGTGCCGGTGCTATTGTCCAAATAAATAGCGAAGGCATTGTAGGTATTGTCGGCGCTATCGGCGAGAATAGTCGTGTCCGACATGGTCAATTGGCTGTTGACGGCGTAGAGTGTATACTTGTCGCCAGCAGCGTTGGTGGTGTCCAATGTGGAGTTTGCAATATTGAGCGAGCCGCCAGAGGAATAGATTGCGCGATAGGTTGCGTAGATTTCTGCGTAATTGAGACTGAGCTTACCGTAGTTTTCGATAGCGGTTTCGGACTTGCTAGTCTTGCCAATCTTGAGATCATTAAGGGCAACTTCGCCGTCTTTCTTATTATAGATAGCGAAGCGAGCTCTAATATCTATGCCCGTAATACGGAGTTTGGCGTTAGCTTCGTTGGTGATAAAGTAGTTTGCTTCGTGATAGTCGAGGAGATGTGGCTCACCGGTGCTGTCATAAATAGTGACGTCGCCCTTGTTGATGATTTGGTTGCCGTCAATAATTTCGAAGCCATTGAGATCGAGAGTGATTTTCTTGTCGGCAGGGAAGGTGAGTGTAGAGAAGATATAGTTGTCTGCGACGAGATCGATCTCGTCGCCGTCTTCTGCGGCATTGGCAGCGGCTTGGATGCTTGGGTATTCATCGTTGCCGATTTTTGCGAGAACTTCTTCGTTCGATAGATAGCGGACCTGGTATTCGATATTGTCGATGGTTTCGGTGCGGCCATGCATATATGTGTTGTCCGCAATACGCTTGACGTTGCGGTCATAGTAGGCGGCTGTTCCGCCCTTCAAAATACCGTCATAGAAGTATACGTTACCGCCGTTAATGCCATATACGCCGCCCTTAATTTCTGGGGTAGCAGAGTAGACATGGCCTTCGCCATCTGTATTGATGCCGTTGTAGAGTGGATCTTCGTTCTTGCCGAGAGTGACGTCGGAG
>JAHKZT010000094.1 GCA_020626475.1 bacterium | reverse complement strand
GCCCAATGCCCGGTCGAGCTTGCTCGACGACGGCGCATTGTTTATATCCTCTCGCTTCCGCCAGGAATAGTTTCGCGTGAAAAGGTTAGTCTAGTTAGATTGACCTTTTTGTTGAAATGTGATATAATATATGGTATACGGCCGTTTTGGCTAGTAAGTTCTTTTGGAGGTTGTGTATATGAGTAAAACGAGTAAAGAGAAAACTAAGTTTTATTATGGCAACAAAATCGATAGTCAGGGGCGCATTGCACTTGGGAAAATGTTCGATGCTGAGAAGTACCACAAAGCGGTTGTCTATGTCGATGAATCTGATATGAACAAGATTTATGTGGTCCCATATCTTGGGCTCGAGGAGATTCCGGAATATGCGCTAAAAACTGTCGATATGAAAGGCAGAGTTAATTTGCCAAAAGCTCTTCGTAGAAATGCGACGGGTGCTCTGATTGGCAAAGGAGCTGGCACTGAATTAACCTTGTGGTTGCAGTTCGATATGCCGAATAAGTAATGGTTTTACTCTGGGAGCTCTGGATGAGCTCCCTTTTTCTTGTTCTGCTCTTTTTGGTAAAATAGAGAAAAGGAGTTTTATGGCAAGTATTTTTTCGAAAATTATCGCAGGCGAAATCCCATCTTATAAGATTTATGAAGATGAGAAAACCTATGCATTTCTTGATATTAACCCAGAAAGTAAAGGCCACACGTTAGTTGTGCCGAAGCTTGAAGTTGATAAGATTTACGAGCTTCCTGATGAGGATTATCATGCTCTTTGGGCAAGCGTCAAAAAAGTCGCGGCGCATATGGAAGAGGTTTCCGGACGCCGCGTGGTGATGAAAGTGGTTGGCACTGACGTGCCACATGCTCATGTCCATCTAATGCCAATGGATGAGACCTGGGAATATGGCCGTACTTTGAGCTTGACCGAGGACGAGTTCAAAGAGATCCAGGCTAAGCTTGCTTTTTAGTAGCGGCCTTGATGGCTTTTTTGCCGAGCGCTTGCGCAGTTGATTCTTTTATTGGCGGTTTAGGACGGTAGGCATCGGCTTTTTCTTTCAGTGAGCTGGGATCATTTTCCGTGTCTTGACTGAGCTGCTCGGTGATTTTAAGAATATTTGCGAAGGTTTCATCGCCTTCATTGTAATCGTCTACTTTAGAAAGCGTATGGGCGATAGCTTCAAAGGTATCTCCTCCACGAAGTGCCCATTCCGGCAACTGCTTTTTAATGCGTGCGCGCTCTTTTAGGTAGATGCCATCGAGCGATTCGATGTTACGCAGAAGTGCTTCTTCTTCGGGTGTGATTGTCTCGTCATCTTGTTTTGTGTAGAGAGGCATTTCGAAAAGCTCGTTTTGAACGGCCATTTCGTGAAGAATTTTGAATGCGGTGATAGGGCTGATATTGCCGAAAAAGACGCCTTTATCGGTTACGTTTACGCGGTCTAGAATATTGTCAACCGAGGCGTTATCGATGCCAATACAATAGCGTGGAATTGGGCCAGTCTTTCCCTTTGTTCCTGTTGAGTCGACGTAGTATTTTAGCTGGCTAAAACCGGCAGGCGCGTCAAAGCTATAATCGTTGGTTGTATGTAGGATTTTTTCACGTATTTTTTCTTCGGTTGGATTGGTTGTAAAATCGATGCCAAAAGTAAATGTCTCTCCTCCTTTAGTAAAGACGGTGGTTGCGAGATCGATGCGGTTACGAAAATCGTCGTATTCTGCCGGCACGACTGCTTCGGCGCGATAATTATCTCCTTCGGAATCATTAAGCCAACGTCCTTGAGCGACGCCAAATTGAAAAATATGCTCAAGGGCTTTTGCGTGGTAATCTTTGCTTTCTTCAAAATTCTCTTTAGTGCCTTCGACGTAGTGCTTGTCTCGATCAATTTCGCGCCCATTTTCTTCGGTACGGAATGATTCTGGATTGATTGCTAATCTTTTTGCGGCCTTATCTAGGAGAGCGGCTCGAGCTGTGTTTTCCTCTTTGCGGTAGCGCTCTAGACTACGGTCAAATGAAGAATTGAAGTTTCGCATTTTTT
>JAHKZT010000093.1 GCA_020626475.1 bacterium | reverse complement strand
TCGGTCTCGTTGGCTCTACGGCGAAGATTGAGGACTTAGATGAATTGGGTCCGATTGATGTTCTTGGTACATCTAACGCGAAGTTTGTGTCCGTAATTGAGCCGAAAGCGGTTATTCCGATGGGAAATATGGATTTTGCTGAGATTAAAGGCTCTGTAAAGACCGATAAGAAGGTCAAAATTAAAAATGCTTCTTTGCCAGCAACGCTAGAAGTCTGGAAAATGGACTAACGCTTGAAAAATACCTAGATATGGGGTATAATAGATAACAGTTTTAATTTAATAGTAAAGAGTAAAGATATGGCAATTTGTGAAATTACCGGTAAAGGCAAGATGTATGGCCACAATGTGAGCTTTTCTCAGCATAAGACTCGCAAAGTTTTCAAGCCAAACGTCCAGAAGCGCACTTTCGTAATCGATGGCCAGAAGGTTAAACTAAATGTTTCTACCTCCGCGCTACGTACGCTTAAGAAAAAAGGTTTGCTTAAATAAAAGAAAATACGCTCCAGAAGGGGCGTATTTTTTATGCTAAACTAGTCTTATGAATATTAATTTCGGCTATGTCGCTGCAGTATTCCTAGTGTCGATTGGCTCAATTATTTTGCATGAGCTAATGCACGGCGTAGTGGCGTATTGGCTAGGTGATCAAACGGCAAAATTAAGTGGGCGTTTGAGCTTGAATCCGCTGAAGCATATAGATCCAGTAATGTCGATTATTTTGCCGGTATGTTTGGCTTTGATGGGAATGCCAGTATTTGGCGGTGCGAAGCCCGTTCCGATTAATACGCGCAATCTGAAGGGCGGAGAATGGGGGTTTGCGTTGGTGGCGATTGCAGGGCCGGTTACGAATTTCTTGCTGGCATTTATTTTCTTTTTGATTGGCTATTTTACGGGAGCTTTTGACGACGTAACGATGAGTACATTTGGCGCAGCGGTGTGTTATGCGGGTGTGTTTTTGAATATTGGCCTCTGTCTATTTAACTTAATTCCAATTCCGCCGTTAGATGGTAGTAGGGTGCTGTATGCTTTGGCGCCAGAGGGCGTACAGAACTTTATGCGCGTGTTGGAACAGTATGGCGTTATTGTAATTTATGTATTAATCTTGGCTGGCGGTACGCTATTCTCAAGATATATGCAGGCCGGTCAAAACGGTATCATTGACTTCTTCTGCTGGATAGTCGGCGCACAGTAGCCGAACTACATGTTATAATAGAAGTATCCCTAGTGCGATTATTTTCCTGAATAATCATTTTCAAGGGGATTCGTGGTGATTAGACCGTGGTCTAGTTGCATAAGAGTCTACCCACCGTGTATCTAACACGGGAAAAAGTGTACTAGGGATTTTTTGATGGCCTTTATGCTTTAGCGCATATACTCTAGGATACAATATTGATGATTATTGTCGTCAGTGTAGTTCTTGGCTTCGTAGAGGTATTCGATTTTAGTTGGAAGCTCTGGCTTGGCTTCGGTGCTGCCGGTAATGATGCCGTCGTAATAATTAAACTTTCCAACATTTTTCTTGATGCCGATGCCGGTTTGTGAACCGATGGCAGTAATGGCTGGGGCGGTTGTAGAGACGTCGGCATTGGCAGTACCGTAGTTTGGCGAGGTGGTTGGTTCGGCTTCGCCGAGGGTGACCTCGCCGTTGTCTATATAAATACCATATGCGGTAGTGCCAGATGCGCTAAGATCGCCAGACAATATGCTAACTTGCGCATTTTCGGTTGTATTATAGATAGCATAGCTGGTATTAGTACTGTGTTCAACAGAGATGCTGCCCGAATTATAATTTACGGTGCCGGTATTGTGTATGCCTGTAGCGCTTCTGCTACTGGTAGTAATAGAGTCTAGTGCTTTAATTGTGGCTGAGCTATTGGTGTAGTTTAGCGTGCCGCCGAGATTAAGGATGGCGTGGACAGATGAAGATTTTTTAGTGCCAGACATTTCTGCTTCAAGTGTTGAGTTAGCGATAGTAGCGGTACCGGTATTATAAAGGATGGAGAATGAATATGACGAAGAGTTAGTGTAGGCATTGTGGAGTGGCAAAGTTGCACGGATATCGTCGGCGTTTAGAGT
>JAHKZT010000092.1 GCA_020626475.1 bacterium | reverse complement strand
CTTTACGGCCATTACGCTGTAAGCGAATCGCAAGCATAATACTCCTTTAAATTAATTTGACTAGAGTTAATTATATCTTATTTTTAGTCTTTTTGCAAGACGAAGACGCCAGACTTTTCATCGCCAGAAATGAAGTGAATGCTGAAATCTCCAACTTTTTCACCATCCTTAAAATCGGCGACTGAGTCTAGGATTATCTCTTTATCGTCGACGCGAAATACATAATGGATTTCTCCTTGCCAGATACAGGAAACACTGCCGTCAGTTGGACAACGACCGTCATCGATGCGACTTAATTCAAGTACAAGATTATCCGAATCTTTTACGGCGCGCTTATCGCCCTGGCGCATCGTAAACTCTATCCCTGGCGTGATTGAATTTGGGTAGTAATTATAACAATAGACGACAATCGCTATGAATATTAGCGCAGACATTATTGTAATACCGCCGATTGCTGCAATCTTTACGCGCTTAGAGATTGTTGGCGGTTGGATTGTTGTTTTGGAATTCATTTGGATGTTCTTTTTTATATTTACGAATTGCTTCACCAGCGGCCTTTACCTGAGCCTCTTGCTTGCTGTGCCCTACAGCAGTAGCTTTAAGCTTGCCGCGCACATATACGCCAAGTGTAAACTTCTTATCGTGATCGGGGCCCTCCTCTTTCATAACGACATAATCTGGAGTCGTATTTTCGAGATGCTGGACGAGTTCTTGTAGATAAGACTTCGAATCACGCCAAGATTCCGTTTCGAGAATCTCGTCAATTTTTACTAGACTATTTTTGCGAATGAAATCTTCTGCCGCCTTATAGCCTTGATCGAGATAGATTGCGCCAATAATTGCCTCGTAGCAGTCCGCCATGATAACATGATGCGCGCGCTCAGAGCCATTCTTCTCGCCTTTACTTAGGCGAACAAGTGGACCATAACCAAGCGCCTCGCCAGCGGCGGCGTTTGCCTCCGTATTGACGAGTGCTGCACGCCAAGAAGTCATAATGCCTTCTGGCTGCTCATAATTCTTGAATAAGAAATCAGAACTAACTAATTCAAGTACGGCGTCGCCAAGAAATTCGAGACGCTCGTTATGTTCCGTAACGGAAGCTTTATGCTCGTTCACATACGAACGATGCGTGAGTGCCGTTATCAGAAGATTAATATTCTTAAAATCAAAACCGAGTTTTTCTTTTGCGAAATCTCGATAAGCATCAATCTGCTCTTTATTCATTTACAAATCCCCACTCCGGATTTTCTTTTTTGCGATTAGCATTAATTTTTCGATATCTGCATATTCAATCGCATCAAGCGCATCAGCGAAGCTAAACCAGCGAATGCCATTCATCCACTTCTCTTTCGTAGGGCGCTCATTTTTGTCTAGCGATTGAACAAGGTAAACCTGCGTCGTCATAAGAACGAGTTTTTCGAGACGGCGGTACTTAAAATGGATTTTACCGAGCCAAGTTAGTACGTCGACGTTTTTCAGGCCAGATTCCTCACCGATTTCGCGTACCGCTGTTTGTTTTGCGGTTTCGCCCGGTTCGATATGACCCTTCGGAATCGTCCAACGATTCTTACTATCTTGAATCAATAAAATCTCTATGTCGCGATTGTCGGCAGTCATGCGAAATACGATACCGCCCGCGGTCGGCTCGCGTACAATTTCTTTAATTTCAGGTTTTTTACGTAGAACTACTTGGCGAAGCTTTTCATGAATCGGCTCTTTGTAGTTCTGCGTTGGAAGCGCCTCTGGCACTTTGTAGCCATTGCGCTGCTTTGGCGCGCGAGGCGCATTGCGCCTACTGGCACGACTATTCGTCTTCTTTGACGGATTCGGTCGTTTCCTCGCCTGCGGCCTCTGATTTTTCTTGTTCTGCATGCTTTGGTTTTTCCTCTCCACCGATATTTCGGTAAGCAGTACCAAGTACGCCGTTGATGAACTTAGAGGAATTCTCCGAACCAAAGGCTTTCGCGAGCTCTACGGCTTCGTTAATTGCTACCTTTGGCGGCACCGTATCCGAACGGCGCGTAAGTTCAAAAAGCCCAATCCTCAAGACATTACGATCAATTGAGGAAATACTAGAAATTGGCCATTCTGGAGCCATCGGCTGTAATTCTTTGTCGAGTTGCTCCATTTCATCAAAAACACCATG
>JAHKZT010000091.1 GCA_020626475.1 bacterium | reverse complement strand
ATTTAATAAAATTAAACGAAAGGAATAAATGAAGCACAAATTATTATCCGGTATCATGATGGGCGCATCTGCAATATTGGCTCTCGCTCCAATTGCGAATGTCAGTGCTGCTACCATTACACCTACGCCAGATAGCGTTACCATCAGTCGCTCAGTTAGCGGCGTATCAAACCCAGTCACAAATACATTTACTTATACTATCTCAGCAGATGCTTCTAACCCGAGTGGCGCAACCGGCGAGCCTACCACGGCTAGCGTAGTATTTAATAATGTCGCTCCAGTCAGCGGCACCGCTACTGAGACTGGTTCGGTAGATTTCTCAGGCGCTACCTATAACACACTCGGTGATTATAAATATACCCTCACCGAAACCGGTTCGACTGATACTACGAACTATCCACTCAGCAACAGTGAATATACGATTTATGTCTCTGTTCGTAATGTACTAGCAAGCGGCGTTCCGACTGGTGCATTTGAGGCTACCTTAGTTATGCAAGACAGCACCGGTGCAAAGCCAACTCAAGCTACTTTCACAAACAGCGCTAGTCGTACGCATATTGAAATTAGCAACTCTGTAACTGGTAACTCTGCGGACGTTAATGAGTGTTTCAAATATAAAGTAAACATTGCTACCGGAAACGGGGTTTCCGCTGGCGACACATATACTGTTTCTACCAGTTCAACCTGTAGCGGTAATCCAGACGAAATCACTGCTGGCACCGACACTTATATCTATCTCAAGCATGAGGATGCTATTACGATCGGCTCAAATAACGGTACCGATCAACTTCCAATTGGTGCCGGCTATAGCGTAATCGAAGAAGACGCTACGGACTATGAGACCTACATTGACGGCTCTACGACCGATTCAAAGGGCCCTGCCACCAAGACTACAGTCGCTACTGACGACTCTTCTTACAGCAGTTCCAACGTTACGACATTTGTCAACAATAAAGAAATCGATCCAAAGACTGGTGTTATGCTAAGTATCTTACCATTTGCTTTGATTGCAATCCTTGGCACCATCGGCGCTTTCTATGTCGTTAAGACTAAAAAAGCGAATCAATAATAGGGCAATAGAACTTTAATAACATGAAGAATCTCAAAGGTAATATTTTAAGAAGCGATTGGATTCGCTTTTCTATAAAGCTGGTTATCTTAATTGCGATACTTGTTATTACCTTTGGATTTCTTTTCGGATTTCAGAGGATAGAGGGGGTTGCTATGAGCCCACACCTAAACGATGGCGACCTCGCTCTATTTCTTCGAAGCGTCGATACTTACAATGCGGATGATATTATCGTCTATTCTCATGAAGACAAAGAATATTCATCTCGTATTATTGCTGTCGGCGGAGATCTTGTTACGATAGATGACGATGGCAACCTGTTTGTTAACAACGAACAAGTCTCCAGCGCGGCTGTCTATGATATGTCCACTGTCGAATCTTTGCCAATCAGCTTTCCGCAAAGAATCCCTACTGGCAGTTATTTCATATTAAACGACAATCTTGATGCCGAAGAAGACTCTCGTCAGTTTGGCGCTGTGCTTGGCACAGATATTGATGGCAAGATAATAACTATATTAAGGACACGAATCGAGTAGAATATACCTCACTCGCTTCGCGTCCTTAACTAAGAGATTATCTAAGGGAAGGTATGAAGATATTAGAGAAAGCCAAAGATATACTCGAACGGTTAATCGACCTGTTTTCTTTTGCCGTCTTTTTGTTTGTTGCGCTTATCGGTATCTACGCTATTATCGACGCTCAAAAAGTCTCTGCGAGTGCGGATCTCGATGATGAAATAGTCGAAATTTCCCAAAATCTGAATAACGACACGGAGCACTCTATCGCAGAACTCCAGAAAATTAATCCGGAGATTATCGGATGGATACGCATAGATGATACACATATAGATATGCCGGTTGTCTGGAATAAGGATAGTAACACTAAGTACCTTACCAAGAATTATAGGGGGGATTACGCCACTGCCGGAGCTGCATTTGTAGATTATCGGAATAATGGCCTCGAAGATAATTTCTCCATTATATATGCTCATCGTATGTATGGTGACGAGATGTTCTCGGATGTTGCTAAATTCGTAAACGTAGACGGATATTTCGATAGCCATAAAACCGGCACTCTTTATACGGTCAACGATGTTT
>JAHKZT010000090.1 GCA_020626475.1 bacterium | reverse complement strand
TAATTACATTATACCACAAGCGTGTTAAAAAGTCAATAGCTACAACATATACCGCAACAAAAAGCACCCCCGCTAAGGGAGTGCTTTTCGGCTTCAAATCGATTAGATATTTTCGATAGCTTCGTCGATTTCAGCTTCGGTTGGTTCATCTTCTGCGCCAGTATATTCAGCGAGAGATTCAACACCGGTACCGACAGGGATCTTGCGACCGATGATGACGTTCTCCTTGAGGCCATGGAGATGGTCGACGCGACCAGAGATGGCACTGGAGATAAGAACGCGGGTTGTATCCTGGAAGGATGCAGCCGACAAGAAGGAGTCGGAATAGATGGAGACCTTAGAAATACCAAGGAGCATCTGAGTATAGGTTGCAGGAGTCTTACCTTCTGCAGTAGCCTTGGCGTTAGCCTCAGCGACAGCTGCACGCGATACGATATCGCCGGTAATGAATTCCGTGTCACCAGGCTCTTCAATCATTACGCGAGAGAACATCTGGCGAATGATAACTTCGAGGTGCTTTGCGGAGATTTCGTGACCCTGAGCCGCATAGATAGCGAGAATATCGTTAAGAATGTAGCGCTCAGTTGCTTCAATGCCCTTGTATTTCATGAGATCTTGGAGATTCAAAGAACCCTCAGAGAGGCGATCGCCTGGTTCGACATGATCACCGTCCTTAACAGTAAGGGCGTAATCCTGTGGAACAGATACCTTGACTGGAGAGCCTGCGTTTGCGACGAGAACGATTTCGTCGTTAGTTAGTTCTGCGATGCCGTCAAATGGTGCAACAATTGGCTCTGCGCCCTTTGCCTTGCTTGCAATGACTGCGCCAGTCTTAACAGCTGCGCCGTCTTTAACCTTAGCCTTGCGGCCATCAAGCGCGAAGTGTTCAGTCTTGCCTGCTTCTGGGGTGACCTGGACGATATTATAGCGGCCCTCTTCCCAAGTAGAGACGAGACCAGGAATCGTAGCAATGAATGCCTGACCTTTTGGCGTACGAGCCTCGAGAAGCTCCTCAACGCGTGGAAGACCACGAGAGATTGCACCAGAACCTGCCTGACCGGAGGAGTGCTTAGTATCGAGCGTAAGCTGAGTACCTGGCTCACCAACGGACTGTGCGGCGATAACGCCGACTGGTTCGTGATATGCAACTGGCTGGCGAGTAGACATATCGATACCGTAAGCCTTGCGTGGAACGCCATCAGCACATTCGGTGGTAAGAATGCTCTGAATCTTAATGCTATCGATTTCATCGTCAGCTTCGAGCTGTGCGGCCATTTCGTGGCTAATGAGCTGATCTGCTTCAAGACCATACTTCTCAACAGCTTCTGCACTGTAGCGACCATAAATACGATCTGCGAAGCCAATGCCGGTTTCTTCGGTTTCGCTCTTATAGATGCGGAAACCTGGATCCGGAGCTTCAGTTTCTACAGTAAAGACATCCTGAGACACATCGACGAGACGGCGGGTTAGATAACCGGAGTCTGCAGTACGAAGTGCCGTAGACACCTGACCCTGACGTGCACCGCGGGTTGCGATGAAGGATTCAAGCGTGGAAAGACCCTTCTTGAACGAAGACTTAACAGGAAGCTCGATTTCGCGGTTGTTAACATCCACCTGGATACCAATCGTTGCAGATGCGAGCTTAATGTTACCAGCGGAACCACGAGCACCAGAGTTGGTCATGATAGAAATGTTCGTATCGAGACCAGCAAGGTTGTCCTTAACGTGCTGTGCGATTTCGTTGTCGACCTTACGCCAAGAATCGACGGTAAGGCGATAACGCTCTTCGGAGGTAAGGAGACCATCTTCATACTGCTGAGAAATTGCAGCTGCACGGCCTTCGCCTTCAGCAATCATATTCTCTACCTCTGGGTAATCTGGGTAATCATCCTTGGAAGTGGAGATACCTGCAACAGTCTCGTACTTGAAGGAGAGATTCTTGATAGCGTCAGCAGTCTGGACAGCAACTTCGTCGCCGAACTTATCGAGAACGATTGCCATAACCTTCTTGAGGTGCTTGCTATTCTGAACTTCGTTATCATACTTGTAGTCAGCCTTGATCTTAGCTTCGATCTGCTCTGGGCTAAGTTTGCCGCTAAGAGCGAGACCTTCGCGGATCGCCTTGACGACTGCTTCGTTGAAGAAGACACGACCGAGGGTAGTGTCACGCTTTTCGCCCATCGTATGAACACGAATTGGACTCTG
>JAHKZT010000009.1 GCA_020626475.1 bacterium | reverse complement strand
GGTATAATGTAATTATGACCCGGTTTTGGAGCCTGCCGGGGGAGTACATTGAAAGGAAGGTGATGCTTATGGCATTTTTAGAAAGACTCTTTAAAGATAGACGCCTGACATTGGAGCAGTATAACGGTGTAATCGGAGCTGTTCTGATTGAAGGGCTACTATTGTCAGCTTTACTGGCAAAGATGCTCGGTGGTATTTTTTCGCTACTTAGCCCATTAGCGCTAGTAATCGGATACCTAATCATTTGTATTATCGGCATTATTATCACGCATAGGAGTGATAGACCATTGATTTCGTTCTTTGGCTACAATCTAGTCGTGGTGCCAACAGGTATTCTGCTTAGCGTATTGCTGAGAGGTGTTAAAACCGATCTAATTATTCACGCTTTGCTGATTACTGCTGGCGTAGTTCTCGTCATGATTGGAGCCGCACAGCTCAGACCTCGAATCTTCTTGAAGATGGGTAGAGCGCTCGGCGTTGCGCTAATCGCTGTAATAATCATTGAGATTATTGCCGCATTTGCTGGTTGGTTTAAAGCTGGCTGGTGGGATGCGATTGTGGCGGCGCTTTTCGCACTCTATATCGGGTACGACTGGGCAAAAGCACAGAGCAATGAGCTTACACTCGATGGAGCGATTGACAGTTGTTTGGATTTATACCTCGACATCGTCAATTTGTTTATCAGAATCTTAAGCGCTCTAAAGAGTGATGACTAAGCTAGAACCTCCACATCTTAAGCTCTCGCGACAAGCGGGAGCTTTTTCATGCTATAATATAGAGAACATATAGTGGAGGAAAAATATGGAAGATTTTGGCTACCTGCGCGACGGCGACGTTTATCTTGATTCCGCCTGCCAATCCTTGCGCCCGCAACCGGTTATCGATGCACTTAATCGTTATTATACGGAGCATAATTCTTGTGGCGAGCGCGTAAAATACGCCTGGGGTCGCAAGACGGACGAGCTCGTCGAAGAGACGCGTGCCGCGATTTTGAAGTATTTAAAGCTCAAAAACAAAGATTATTCGGTCTCTTTCACGCTAAACACGACTTATGGCATCAACCTCCTCCTCCAGCAGTTCAAAGACGGCATTTTCAAGAAGGTAATGACCTCTGACATTGAGCATAACTCTCCATTTCTCGCTACCATGACTTTCGCGAAGCGTCAGAGCATTCCGCGCGAAGTAATGGTGCGTGAACGTGATGGCTCCATTAATATTGATAATTACGACTTCTCCAAGGCGCTCGTCGTCGTCAATGCCGCTTCGAATATCGATGGCCGCAAACTTCTAAACATCAAAGATATTATCAAAAAAGTACACAAGCAAGGCGGTGTGATTATTATTGATGCTGCGCAGGCGCTCGCCCATTCTTCAGATATTCTTGAAAAGACCGAGGCTGATGCTATCTGTAGCTCTGCTCACAAGATGTATGGCCCATCTCTTGGCGTCATGATTGTTCGCCGCGATCTCTTCAACAAGATCGAAACTAGCTTTATCGGCGGCGGCATGGTTGATGATGTCGAAAAGGAGAGCTACCAGCTTTCCGCTGAATCGCCAAATCATGCTTATACAAAGTTTGAATCCGGTCTTCAGGCTTGGGGCGAAATCGTAGCCTTTGGTGAAGCGATTAAATGGCTTGAAAAACGTAGCAAAGCCGACAAGCAGAATCTCGAGGCATGCACGCAGCGTCTTTTCGACTTCCTGAAGTCTCAGCCAAAAGTTCATCTAATTAACGAAGAACCAAATCCGACGATGTCCTTCTATGTCGAAGGTCTCGACAGCCATATGCTTGGCGCTGCGCTCAGCAATGAAGGAATTATGGCGCGCACCGGTTACTTCTGCGTCCATTATTACCTCGATCATATTATGCATTATCCGCCACTTATCCGTTTCTCGTTCGGCTATCACATTCGTCCGTCCGATATCGACAAAACGATTAAAATTCTCGAAAGGATCCTTGGCTAATGGTCTGTATTGCCGCATTTATTATTCTTTGTCTAATGTCGGTCGTCGTCGGTTTTTTGTCGATTTTCCGTCGCGATATCGGCAAACGCTGGTGGAAGACTTTTAAAAAAGCTTGGGGCTGTGTTGGCAAACGCGTTACGCTCCAGAAGTGTGAAACTGGCTTCAAGGAAGACATTAAAAATTCGATTCTCAGTAAAGTTATCGTCAAAAAGCCAAAGCTTGTCAAACCGATTTCTATTGGCCTTGAAGTCGGCTCCGTCCTTATCGTCTTAATTACGGTTTGGTCACTCGTCGAGGGCGCGAAGGCTGGTCTCGCGCTCTGGTCACTCGGCACTTGTAATGTTCAGCGCCCTGAAGCTTGTTCGCTCGGCGCGGAAGTCTGTAGCATCGACGGTGACTCTGGTCCAAAAAATCCAATCGAGGCAATCGGCTATTGGTTCTCGGATTGGGGCGAAATCTTTGGCGCAATTCCAGATAAATTCCGCGACTGGGATAATGAGAATCTCGACTTCACAGGCATTGCCGTAAAAGAGAATGACGGCAAGCGTGCTATCGATATCTTTGATCCTGGCTGTATTGTCTGCCTTCAGTCTTATCGCGCACAGAAAGAATCCGGCTTCTTCGATAAAAACAAAGTTACGCTCGTACCGTTCCCGATTCAAGACGCGGAAGGGAAGTTTAAGTATGAAAATTCGAAGCTTATCGTAAGCTATATCTTTGCGACCGACAAACAAGAAACGCCAGAGGAATACAAAGGAGAGCTCAAGCCTAGCCTTGCAATAATTGACCGTATTTTCGACGGCAAAGACAAAGATGGTAAGAATTATCAGACGCTCTTTAATGATTATTATTCTGCTGAAGATGCAGAGGCAGAGCTTCAGAAATGGCTTGAAGAATTTGGCTTCAATGAGGCGAGTCGCGAGGAAATTAGAAGTGTCGCAAAATCGAAAGAAATCGACGACATTATCGCGAAAAATAATGACATCGTCGTCAATAATATCCATGCAAAAGGTATTCCGACGATGATATATAATGGTAAAAAACATACAGGAGTATATAAGGAAGATTAATCAATGGAATGGTATCAATCAGTTTGGCTCGGCCTAACGCAGGGCGTCACAGAATTTATCCCGGTTTCTAGCTCTGGGCATCTAGAAGTAATGCAGCAGATTCTCGGCGGCCGTAGTGCAGATTTTCATCTTTTCCTAGAATTTATTAATCTTGGCACGCTCCTCGCGCTTCTGATTTTCTATCGTAAACGCATTTGGCAGATTCTTGTTGATATTTTCAAAAATCACAACTTCAAGCTCGCAATCAATGTCATTATCACGACGATTCCGGCCGTAATTGCCGGCCTCCTATTGTCGGATATTATTGAGAGCAACTGGTTCTTCTCGAATATGATTGTAATTGCTTGTGCGATGGCGCTTATTGGTATCGCGATGCTCGCAATCGATCGCTTACCAAAGATGTCGAAGCTAAAGGACGAAAATCACCTCTCAAAGCCGCGCGCACTAATCATTGGTCTTGCGCAATGTGTTGCGCTGATCCCAGGTACTTCACGTTCCGGCTCAACAATTGTTGCTGGTCGTATGGTTGGTCTCGATAGTAAGTCTGCCGCCGACTATTCCTTCCTTGCTAGTATTCCAATTATGCTCGGCGTGATGGTAAAGAGTTTAATTTCTGGCTCCTCGCGCGAATATATTGCCGCTAACTGGCAGATGCTTGCACTTTCGAATACGATTGCTTTCGTGTCCGGCCTTATCGCGATTTACTTTGTTATGAAATATCTTCGCAAAAAGAACTCGCTTCGCCCGTTCGGCATCTACCGTATCGTTCTCGCGCTAGTTATTGTAGTATTTGAACTTCTTCGCTAGCGTACGCTATTGACATTGTGGTAAAATATTGTTGTGAATATAGATAAGATCCGTAATTTTTGTATCATTGCGCACATAGACCATGGCAAGTCGACGCTTGCCGATCGCATGCTAGAACTTACTGGCACAGTCGAAAAACGCGAGATGAAATCGCAGCTTCTCGATTCGATGGAGCTTGAGCGCGAAAAAGGTATTACGATAAAATTAACTCCTGCCCATATGCATTGGAAGGATCATATTTTGAATCTTATCGATACGCCAGGTCACGTTGACTTTTCTTATGAAGTCTCTCGTAGTCTTCAGGCTGTTGAGGGCGCGATTCTTGTCGTTGATGCAACGCAGGGTATTCAGGCACAGACTCTCGCGAACGTTTATCTTGCGCTAGAACAAGATCTAAAAATTATTCCGGTAATTAATAAAATTGACCTTCCGGCAAGCGACGTCCCGCGCGTTTCGGCAGAGATTATTAATTTGCTTGGCTGCGATGAGTCGGAGATTATTAAAGTATCCGCTAAGACGGGCGAAAATGTTGACCAAGTACTCGACGCAATTATTGAGCGCGTGCCAGCGCCAAAGCAATCCGAATCCAACGAGTTAAAGGCTTTGATTTTCGATTCTTACTTTGATGATTATCGTGGCGTCGTGCTTTACGTTCGCATTTTCGAAGGCAGCTTGCCAAAAAATGCCAACATTCGCATGATGGCGACTGGTTCGAATGATATTGCGCTCGAAGTCGGCGTACTTAATCCGAAAATGTCTCCGCGCACTGAGCTTTTGACCGGTGAAATTGGCTACATCGTTACGAATCTTAAGGCAACGCGCGAGGCGAAAGTCGGTGACACTGTCACGCTCGCAAAGGCTCCTGCGAAAGAGGCGCTTCCAGGCTACAAGAACGTCCGTCCGTTCGTTTATGCTGGTTTCTTTCCGGTTAGTAATGACCAATACAAAGATCTCAAAGAAGCACTCGAAAAACTCGCCCTAAGCGACTCTGCGCTCCAGTTTGAGCCAGAGAATTCACCAGTACTTGGCTTTGGCCTTCGCATTGGTTTCCTTGGCTTGCTCCATATGGATATTATTCGTGAGCGTCTTGAGCGCGAATTCAAACTTGATCTCATTGTTACTAATCCATCGACTGATTATCATGTGAGCCTCACGGACGGAGAAGAGCTCGATATTCGCTCCGCTTCAGATTTGCCAGATGTTAGCCGCGTGGCGGAAATTCGTGAGCCATGGGCAAAAGGCGAGATTATCACGCCAAAAGAGTATATTGGCTCGATTTTGGAACTCATCGTCGGCAAGCGTGGTATTCAAAAGAATATTTCTTATATCGATACACGTGCATTGATTGATTTTGAGGCACCAATGGCAAACTTGCTCACCGATTTTTATGATCAGCTTAAGTCTGCGACTAGCGGCTATGCCTCGTTTAACTATGAGCTTGGTGGTTATAAGGCAGAAGATCTCGTCCGTATAGATTTCTTAGTCGCTGGCGAGCGCATTGATGCGCTTAGTGTAATGGCGCACCGCAGCGAGGCAGATGGTATTGGCCGCACGGTTACGAAGAAGCTAAAGGAAGTGATTCCGCGTCAAAACTTCGAGGTTGCACTACAGGCAGCTATCGGAGCACGTATTATTGCGCGCGAGACGCTCGGCGCTTATCGCAAGGATGTAACTGTTAAAATTCATACTGGCGACCGCGATCGTAAAGCCAAACTTATGGAGAAGCAGAAACGCGGTAAGGCGCGCATGAAACGCTTTGGTAAAGTCGATATTCCAAGCGATGCCTTCACTGTGATGCTAAAACGCGATAATTAAAAAACGCCCCTTCACGGGGCGATTTTTTATTGCTGATCTATATACTTGCAGAGTTCGTCGATTACTAACTCGAATACCGCTTCGCGCTCACCGGTGGCGTGTATGGGGACGAGCAGTCCGCGTTTGCGATAAGTTTCGATAACCGGCATTGTCTTCTCGATGAACTCTTTGATGCGGTTGTCGAGGATTGATTTTTCTTTATCGTCGCTACGTTCACCGCGGTCGCCGAGTACGCGTGCAGCCTCCCAACGCTTTTTTGCTTCTTCTTCGGAGATATTAAGGAGAATGACGGCCTTAATATTATGGTTTGCTTTAGCGGCAGAATCCATAATGTCGTACTCTTCGCCCTCCCAGCGGCCGACGCTGCTAAGGACAAGCGGGAATTCCGCTAAGTCATTACGGCTGAAATACGGCATAATAATGCGACGGAAAGTGTCGGTTGGGGCGAGATTACCGGCGGCGAGCTCTTTTGCTAACTCTTTGTCGTCTTTTTCTGAAGCGCGGAGAATTAAACCGGAGCTCAAAAATTTTGCGCCCAAAAGCTCTGCCAAACGAAGACCGACTGTGTCCTTGCCGGAATATGGCAGTCCAAAAATATTAATGCTGCCAGTACCAAGCCACTCTTTTATTTTTTCAATCTTTTCTTCCATCTTTACTCCGTAGTTAGCGTAAGCATTTAAAACTATTTTATGCTAATATTGTATCATGGACGACAATAATCTCGATCAGCAAAATCAGCCACAGCAAAACGAGCAAGATAATACTTCAATGCTCGACAAAGTTATTCAGAATAATCCATTCGTAAAGATGGGACAGTCAAGATATGAAAATGTGCAGACTCAGAGTGTCGTTAAGTCTACGCGCGAAGAGGCTGACGAGCAACTAGCTGCAATTAATGCGCAGAATGCTGAATACATGCGGCAGCAAAAGCTTGCAGAGGAAGCAGCGAAAGCAAAAAGGACTGGTATTTATGTCGCGATCGGGATATTCTTCGGCGCTATCTTTATTGTCGGTGGCTGGCTTATTGTTAATGCTATTATTGCTAGTCAAAGAACCGTCTCTCCAGACGAGATAGTTGCGAACAATAATGGTACTAAATACAGTCGCATTGAAGGCTATAAGTGCACGAGCGAAAAGTGCGAAAAAGCCGCAGATATCGATAAGGATACGATTTTAGTTCGCGATGGCGGTAAACATTATATCTACAATAAGACGAACAAAGAAAAGACTTTGACTGCAATTGAATCAAAAGATTATCATGCAATTACTATATTTAAGTGGGGTAATGATAGCTTGGCTGTATTGGATCCAGAATCTGGACAATCTGCGTTATATAATGTGACTGCGAATCGCCAGATTACGGATTATTCTTATGATGAGTTTTATACGGATATCAACTCTGATACCTATAAAGAAATGACTTGGATTGCGAATAATTATATTATTGCGCGCAACGGTTCTTCTCAGCGCTTAATCGATATCTCTTCCGGTACAGAAAAAGTACGTGCTAATAAAAAAGTGTTCGTTTATGATAAGTATTTCTTTGACTATGAGACGGACGGAACGATTCATGTTTATGATAGTACGCCAAAGCAATTTCTTGTCGTAAAAGCTGACGAAAGCATTTTTGTAAAAAACAGCTACCTAGTCATCGTCAATGAAAAAGGTAGTACTTCAATTTATGATTCGACTGGCGCGAAGGCGAAAAGTAGCGATTTTACGAAGACCATTAATGCTATTAAGGTGAACGTTCGTCTACGCACCCTGTTAAACGACAAGTCGTATTATCATATCCCGGCCAACAATTAGCAGACCTTGACCTTGAGTGCTAAAAAGCGTAAAATATAAGGCAAGATGACAGATCGTCAAAGAGAGATTTTATATGCTATTATTGAGGAATATGCCGAGCTTGCTACGCCGGTTGGTTCCGTAACGCTCGCAAAGCTTTTTGATTGCTCCTCGGCTACGATTCGCGCCGAGATGGGTAAGCTTGAGCAGATGGGCTATATTATGCAGCCGCATACTTCCGCAGGTCGCATTCCTACTGACGCCGGCTATCGCCTCTACGTCAACTCGCTTCAGGAGAATTTTGACCGCGCTGAGGATGTCGAAGAAGATACTCTTCAGTTAGAGAGTGGCAAGTCTGATCGCACGAAAAAAGCGCTCGCTACACGCATTCAGGCGCAGACTCGTGCTGATTATGCGATTCGTACTGCTGTTGATAGCCTTGTCGAGCTCACTGGCAACCTTGGCTTAGCTACGATTGGCGACCAGCTTTATATTTCTGGCTTTGGTGGCCTGTTTTCACAACCGGAATTCATTCAGAATGCTCAGGTTCAGGCGGTCGGCAAATTGCTAGACAATATTAAGCCATGGCTACAGGAAGTCCAGCCAAACGAAACAATTAATGTTTATATTGGTTCCGAGAATCCTGTCGGCAAGACCTCGAATGTTTCTTTAATTATTTCTCGTTTTCGTTCGCCATATTCGGACCGTAGCTATATTGGCGTACTTGGCCCAACGCGCCAGTCTTACAAGCGCGTGATGTCGCTCGTGCGCCATGCTGGATTAATGCTTGAGGATGTAATCTACGATGAATGAAGATAACGACTTTAATGAATCTAAACAAACAGAACCAAACGCGGAGGAGAAAAACGGAATGAATGACAATGATTTGCACGATGTGCAGTCAAATGAGGAACGCGGAGAAGCTGCAATTAATGCAGCTCAGACCGCTGCGCAGGCGCAAGCTGATGATAAAGTAGCTGAATTGACGGCCGATCTTCAGCGCACGCGCGCAGATTTCGAGAACTTCCGTCGCCAAACTGAGCAACAGAAGCTTCAGTATGGTAATGTTGTAAAAAATACAACGGTAGCAAAGCTACTTCCGCTTCTTGATGATCTCGATCGCGCAATTGCAGCAAATGACAGCCTAAAACCACTCGAAAAATCTCTCGAAAAGACTCTTAAAGAGTTAAAATTAGAGCGCGTTGAGAGCAAAAAAGGTGCCACATTCAATCCAGATATCCATGATGCCGTGATGGTAGAAGGTGATGGCGATAAAGAAGTTATCGCCGAGACGCTTCGCGCTGGCTATCGTTACGAAGGTGAACTAATTCGCCCGGCGCTTGTAAAAGTAGAAAAGAAATAATGAAGATTTCTGTAATTACACTCTTTCCGGAGATGTTCGACAAAGTCTTTAATCAGTCGATGCTCTGGAAGGCTCAGGATAGAAAACTTGTTGAGTTTGAGCTAACTGATTTGCGCCCGTTTGGCCTCGGTCCTCGTCATCAAGTTGACGATACGCCGTATGGTGGCGGTGACGGTATGCTACTCAAGCCTGAACCGATTTTTGCTGCCGTAGAGGATGCAAAAACGCGTAATCCTGACGCAAAGGTCGTCCTTATGACGCCAAAAGGCCGCATTTGGGACCAGCCGCGCGCCGAGGCATTTGCGAAGTCTGGCGAGAACTATATCTTTATCTGTCCGCATTATGAGGGCTATGATGAGCGCATCTTGGCACTTGTCGACTATCAGATTTCGATCGGCAAGTTTATTCTTACTGGCGGTGAATTGCCAACGATGACAGTAATTGATTCCATTGTTCGGCTTATTCCTGGCGTCCTTGGCGGGGAAACGAGCGCCGAAATTGAGAGCTTCTCTGATGGCGATAATTACGAGTATCCGCAATATACTCGTCCAGCAGAATTCCGTGGCATGAAAGTGCCAGAAGTTCTCCTTAATGGCAATCATGGTGAAATCGCCAAATGGCGTGCCGAAAATGCACCAAAAACTGCCTCCGAGCAATAAGTTAGCGCTAACTTTAATGCTTGTGAAAACCCACAGGAAGAAGGTAATTCTTGGAGGTCGTTTTGAGTATTGACGTAACTGAATTTGTTGAGACTTTTGATCTCCAGATAATTGGTCGCCCCTCTATATTAGTTGCTATACTGTTTATTTTGGACGCTATGAGATTTGTTTCCAAAATGGAAAAAGTTTCTCTCCGGAGAGTAATGCGTTAGGTAGAATAATTTTCCAAAATGGAAACAAAGATTATAGCGTGTATTATTTATGACTATTGTGGCGTGATGAGCGGAATTGCCTCTCGTGCTCTTTTAGCTTTGCATCGAAACAAACTCATGTATTACGCTATTACGACATCCCGAGAAAGATTCGCCTATTATAGCGCAAGCACAAGAGATTCTTAGTACCAAAATAAGCTATAATATATCTATGGATTTGGCGGCGCCAATAGAGGAGGTCAAGGGCATTGGTCCTAAAACTGCCGAGGTCTTGCATAAGGCCGGGATTTTTATGCTTCGCGATCTTATTTATCATTTGCCGCGTGATTATGAAAACTTCCAGCAGGCGCAAAACATTGCCGATCTAAAGCCGGGCAAAGTCACCGTTAAAGCTCGCGTTGAATCAATAAATACACGCCGCGTCAAAGGGCGTTTAACTCTAACCGAAGCAACTCTTCGTGATAAAACTGGCGCCATTAAGGCAATTTGGTTTAATCAGCCTTACCGCGCTAAACAGTTTAGTGAGCAGGAAGAATATCTCTTTAGTGGTACGATGCAGTTGAGCTACGGTCGCTATCAGCTCCAGAATTCTTCTGCCGTCAAAGCAGAGGATTATGAGGCACCTGACTCGGATAAAATCCAGCCAATTTATCCAATGCGCGGCACAATTAAATCACAAGATTTCAAGAAATTCATCCACTCTATGCAGAATAATATCGCGCTCGTTCCAGATATGATCCCGAACTTTCCTGGGCGCGCCGATGCTCTACTAGATGTGCATTTCCCAGAGACCGTTGAGCAGGCCAAAAAAGGCCGCGAATATCTAGCGACCGAGGAGTTATTCTCGCTACTACTAGCCGCCCGTCTGAACCGAGAAGAGAACCAGAAGCTTCATACGTCCCCGATAAAAACCGACATGGAGGCTTTTAAAAACTTTATTGCGAAACTACCGTTCAAACTTACGAATGCGCAGCGTCTAGCGACCTGGGAAATAATCCAAGACATAAATAGTGAAATTCCAATGAATCGCCTCTTGCAGGGCGACGTTGGCTCGGGTAAAACCATGGTGGCGGCACTTAGCGCCTATGTAGCGGCAAAAGCCGGTTTTCAGACGGCACTTATGGCGCCGACGGAGGTTTTGGCAACTCAGCATGCCGAATCGCTCCAGAAGCTCTTTGGAGACGAGCTAAATGTGGCTTTATTGACTGGCTCGACAAAACATAAGCCGGAGCTAAAAAAGCATATTAAATCTGGCGAAGTCGATCTCGTGATCGGTACGCACGCGCTGATTACTGACGATACGGAATTCAAGAATCTTGGTCTTGCGATTATTGATGAGCAACATCGCTTTGGCGTGGCGCAGCGCCAGAAATTGCTTGCTAAAGCACATACGATGCCGCATCTTTTATCTATGACTGCGACGCCGATTCCGCGTTCGCTCCAACTTACGATTTTTGGCGATCTTGCGGTTTCCGTCCTCGATGAATTGCCAGCCGGTCGCCAGCCAATTACGACTAAGATTGTTTCACCGGTCAGCACGGCGCAGATGTGGGACGCGGTCGAAAAAGAACTCGATGCCGGTCACCAGGCCTACTATATCTGCAAGAAAATCGATGATAAGGGTGAATCTGAGCTAAAGTCTGTCCAGGCGGAAGTAAAGAAGATTGCAAAGCGCTTTCCGAATTATAATGTCGCCTATTTGCATGGCAAAATGAAGCCGGCCGAAAAAGACGAAATCATGTCGCTTTTCGCGAAGAATGAAATCCAGGTTCTTGTCTCAACGACGGTAGTCGAGGTTGGCGTGAACGTTCCGAATGCGACAGTAATGGTAATTGCTGATGCGGATCAATATGGCCTTAGCCAGCTTCACCAGTTGCGTGGCCGCGTAGGGCGCGGTAGCGCGGCGAGCTATTGTTACTTAGTGAATTCTAGTACTGATGCGCCAACGAAGCGTCTGCGCGAAATTGAGCGGTCGCAGGACGGTTTTTATCTCGCTGAGGTTGATTTAAAATTGCGCGGACCGGGCGAAATTTACGGTTCGCTCCAGCATGGTGCAATGGATTTGCGTATTGCGACAATTACGGATACAAAACTGGTTCATCGTGCCGACCTACTCGTGAAGGACTTCATGAAACAAGGCTATGATATGGTAGAATATAAAGAGCTAAGCGCAAGCGTCAGAAAATATCAGCGCTTAACGACTTTGAATTGATATGTATGCAACTCTAGACATTATTAAGGGGTCGAAGCACTCCGGTAAGCTGATTGGCGTTCATCAGAAGCTCGATAAGGCTGCTCGTCAGCTCTTGGCGCAGGAATATGGTCGCGATGCGCGTATTTTTCCGAGCATTGAAAAGATTCTTTATTTTGAAGGCACGCGTGGTCCGGATGGCATAAAGGCAAAGTCACCGGGCGTCGATGAGCCAGACCATTTCATTCAGCCAGACAATGACGACGGCGTTTTGCGTCAATATATTTTAGACCATCAATATAATCTTACGCAGGCACTAATCCAGAGCAATCACGAACGTGCTGCGTTTGAGGCGGCTTGGATGGCTCATGCGATTACGGATGGCTTAACGCCGGCGCATCATTATCCATTCCGCGAGGTCGTCGATGAACTAATGACCGATAAAGATTACAAACGGATTTTTGGTCACGAAATCAAAGGTATTATGCGTGGCGATAATCTTGCGCAAGCGGCTCGCAACAACTGGCTTTATTGGGGCGCAGGCGGTGTCATGACGAAGCATATCGCCTTTGAGTATGGCGTAGCTTATATTATTGCGCCAATTGGCCTCAAGCGCATTATGCCAAAAGACACCAAGCATGAAGATTTTCATGATGTTGATATTGAGAAGGCTTTTTATGATTCGCTTCATAAGGTCGATGCGCTCAAAATGTACGACAATTTCTTGCAGACCGGTTGGACAACTCAGCTTGCGCTCGAGACGCGCGAGATTCTGATTCCAGAAATTGTACGCGCGATTACTCTTGGTTGGGCTTCGAGTCTCGAGCAGGCAAATCGTGCTAAACTAAAGCAAAAGGGAGGTAAAAATGCCAAGAAAAAATAGCCAAATTCGTATTATTTCCGGTAAGCTTGGCGGACGCCTTATTGATACTCCGAAGACCGATAAGACCCATCCGATGGGCGATCGTGAGCGCTCTGCGATTTTTAATCGTCTTCGTGGCGAGATTGCCGATAAGATAATTCTCGATGCCTTCGCCGGTAGCGGCGCAATTGGTCTCGAGGCGCTGTCACTCGGTGCGGCGGAAGTGGATTTTCTCGAGAATAACCGCAAGGCCGCCAAAACTATTCATGACAATATCGCAAAGTTTAAACTCGAATCTCAAGGCAAGCTCGTGCGTAAGCTCCGCGATGATTATGATATTATTTTTGCTGATCCTCCATACGAGAACCCGCAATATGAATATATCGAAGAGATTTTGAGGCACCTAAAGCATGGCGGGATTTTTGTTTTATCTCATCCTGAATCGCCGGCGCCATGGGAATTCCGCGGCCTAAGCATGTTCAGCGATAAATCTTATGCTGCGGCGCATATCAAGATGTATCAAAAGTTGTAGTAAAATAAAAACATGAGTGATATTCAAAAAGACCCTATTCAACCAGGGCAGGCTCCGATGCCTCAAAAAGATAATACCGGCCTAAAGGTCGTCTTGATTGTATTATTCGTTATATTCGGTTTTCCGCTTATCATGATAATAATCGCCTTTCTCTTTATTACCTTAAACTTCGATAAGTTTACCGAATGGATAGACAGGCATACTGATGAATATGATAGTAGCTATTATTCGGCTACCGACGCCGAAGTTATGGCCTCGGCAAAGAAATTTTATGATGCTGCGAGCGGCGAGAATGTAAAAGTCTCGGATGAGGACTGTCGGAATATTAGGAGTATTTTTGGCGAGGATAATAGCTCATCCTTGCTCATGAGCTCCATCTGTATTACGGATAAGACCGAAGTTGGCGCCAAAGATAACGGTGATAGTAAGAGTCTTTTCTTCAGTAATTATGCCTGTTTGGAAGTAATTTTCGACAAAGATTTCACGAAATATATTTCTTACAACTATAATGGCTTCGTAGATTCTTGCGATGTTGAGAAAAAGGAAATTGAGTTTGAGTCGTCTTTTAAAAAACGCGAATATGATGAAGATGTAGATGAGGAAAAAGACGAACACGATGAAGCATTAAAGGAAGTCCAGGAGGGATAGAATGTTTGATTTGACAGGAAAAGTAGCAGTAGTAAGTGGTGCCAGCTCTGGGCTTGGTGTTCAGATGGCAAAGGCTTTTGCGGGGCAGGGCGCCGATTTGGTAATTTTGGCGCGCCGTATCGAACGTCTCGAGGAATTTGCTGAAGAATTGCGCGGCAAATTTGGCATAAAAGTACTCCCGATCAAGTGCGATGTTACGAGCACTGAAGATATCAATAATGCCGCTGCGAAGGCAGAAGAAGAATTTGGCCACGTTGATATCTTGCTTAACTGTGCAGGCTCCGCAAAGAATAACGGCGTAGTTGCGATGACTGATGAAGAATGGGATTTTACAATCGCTACGGACGAGACGAGCGTCTTCAAGATGACGCGCGCTTTCGCAAAAATCATGCAAAAGAACCATTATGGTCGCATCATTAATATCGCCAGTATGTATGGCCTTGTCGGCAACACAGAGATTCATACAATCGCCTATCACGCTTCCAAGGGTGCAGTCGTAAACTTTACACGCGCCGTTGCGGCAGAGTTGGCGACTGACGGTATTACTTGCAACTCCATCTGTCCTGGCTATTTCGAAACTGAACTTACGAAAGAAACTCTCGATACGCCGAGCTTTCAGGAATTCGCAAAAACACATGTTCCAATGCAGCGCTACGGCAAGCCGGGCGAGCTTGATGCGGCGGCCGTATTTCTTGCTTCCGACGAAGCACGCTATGTTACTGGCGTAATTTTGCCAGTAGATGGCGGTTATACCTGCATCTAAAATTCGAAAAAGATGATATTATAGTCTCATTAGTAATGATCTTCGCTAAAAGCGAGCAGGAGGAACACTGATGAGACTATTTTTAGCTAGTAGTGAACTTGGCAATCATGCCCACCGCCTGCGACAGCTAAGCGGCAGTAATCGGCGTGTTCTGATTGTTCGCAATGCCCGAGATTATCGGACTGAGGATTATGCAGCAAACGTGCTTGGCGATAAGATGGCGTTATTTACGCAGGCTGGTTTCGATCCGCAGGTAATCGACTTGCGTTTATTCTTTGGTCGCGCCGATGAGTTAGAGAGCTACCTAGAGCAATACGATCCAGGAATTATTTATTGTCTTGGCGGAAATCCATTCTTCTTGAATGCTGCGCTTCGCATGAGCGGCATGGACAATATTATTCGCCGCGCATTGTTCAATGATGCAATTGTTTATGCAGGGGAAAGCGCCGGCACAATGGTTGCAGCAAAGAATTTGGCGCCGTATATGCGTGGAGAAGATCGCCTACCGGAGATAACGAAAGATTTATACGGTAAGAAAGCACCGCTTGAAGCGCTTGGTCTGATTGACTATTATCCGATTTGTCATGCTTATCGCGAGGATCATTCCGAAAAGACCGATATGTATCGTCGTAATGTTACGAATTACGGCGGCAAAGCAGTGTTGCTCGACGATGCCGATGTAATTATTGTTGACGGCCGCAAGATGCAGGTATTGCACTAACATGCTTATACTTGACAAAAACGCAATAATTTGATATAATATAAAGTATATTGACACTCATTTACAAAAATACGACAGAAAGGTGGTGATTATGTGTCAATCGTACTTAAAACAAGTAGCTTTAATCTAATTCACACTCAGGGAACTGATTCCGCAAACGATATATCGTTTCAGAAGACAGTTTGGTCTCCAGAGAAGAAGTCTCGCAATCTCGAAAATGCATATCGATTATGCGAAGAAGCGGGTATCAACGCAAGGGGTAATCTAGCAGTAGTAGGTTTTAAGAACAATAACGATGATCTTATAAGATTCATTAACGCGCCAGATAATGGTGATTTGTTTGAAAAAATCGATGGTAATGCGTTAATTACCGACACGAATGTCTGTCTCATGGGATGGGCTTCGGACTGCTGCCTTTTGGCAATTGTTGGAGATGGTGGCGAAACATTGGCAGTCGTGCATGCTAGCGTTAATTCGTTTAGCAAGGGAATTATTGAGCGCACGCTTGAAGCGATGCGTGAGCGCGGTGTTCGGCGGTTCGAAGCATATATCGGCGTGTGCGCTGGAGTATGCTGTTATGAATATGGCGAAGATCGTGCTTGGATTGATTTTGCAAACTATCTAAACTTCATTGAGTATTCTTAGACCTCTACAGGGCAATTATTTATTGCTTGAAGCGACATGGCGTCGAAGTGACGGAGTTGTCCCCTGAATGTCATTGCAATATTTGTGCAAAAACATCTGACGGGCGATTTGTATATCCGTCATTTCGACGAGATGTTGACGAGAATGGTAATCATGTGAATGGCCAGTACGGCCTATTCATATGCAAGAATTAAAGCACGCGAAAAATCCCCAGAGCTTATCTGGGGATTTTATTTACTACTGAAAAATACTACATGCGCACTGTTCGCTGTCTCGCGAACTGACGTAAAGACGCATGTTGTAAAATAACATTATCGCCGCCATTCCCCATATGCTAATATGAAAGCATAAGTGGAGTAATTGTATGAGAAAAGCAAAAATAGCTAGATTGCTATCAATGTCAATTTTTGCTACAGCGATATTTGGC
>JAHKZT010000089.1 GCA_020626475.1 bacterium | reverse complement strand
CATTTGGATGAAATTATCTAACGCGCCATGGCTCTTTAAAGCATAATAATCTGCCTCTGACTGATTGTCATCTAGCCAAATGAAATCATTGGAGAAATCAATACTATCGGATTTGTAGATTCCGCTTTGGCAATACTGTACCTCGGTTTTTAATCGCTCGAGTAATTCGCCGCCGAAGTCGCGTGCAAGTACTTCGGGGATGCGTTCTGCAGAATATGATGTTAGCCAGTAAATTCGACCAGAAAAATTATCTAATATGTAGCTTAGTAATTGCTCTCGATCGCTGAGCGGAGATACATTTGCAATGAGTGTACCGTAGATGTCGAGATATATATCCATAGCTCTATCATAACAGATTGACTTTTTAAGATAAAAATGATAGAATGTTCGGGATGAAAAGTACGGATTTTGATGGCGATAAAATCAGTATTCGTGGTGCGCGCGCGAATAACTTGAAGAACATCGATATAGATATTCCGCGCGATAAACTTGTTGTAATTACGGGTCTTTCTGGTTCTGGCAAATCGTCTTTAGCCTTTGACACGATTTATGCTGAGGGACAGCGCCGCTATGTCGAATCTCTTTCGAGCTATGCGCGTATGTTCCTTGGTGTGATGGATAAGCCGGATGTCGATATGATTACTGGTCTTTCTCCGGCAATTTCAATTGATCAGAAGTCTACTTCGCGCAACCCGCGCTCTACGGTTGCGACGGTGACGGAAATTTACGATTATTTGCGTCTACTTTTTGCGCGTATCGGCGTGCCACATTGCCCTGTTTGTCATAAAGAAGTTGCGCGCCGTACGACTCAGGATATTGTTAGTCAGGTCATGCAATGGCCAACGGCAAGTAAGCTGATGGTGCTTGCGCCGATTGTTTCGCAGAAAAAAGGCTCTTTTTCGCATATCGGCGATCAATATCTCGCAAAAGGCTTTGCGCGTGCGCGTGTAGACGGGATTATCTATGCGCTAGATGAGTGGCCAGAGCTCGACAAAAACTTGCGCCATGATATTGAGATTATTGTGGATCGTTTTGTAATGGCGCCAGATATGGAAAGCCGTGTTGCTGGTTCAGTTGAGCAAGCACTCGATCTCGGTGACGGCATTATGAAGATTCTTTGCATTAAAGATCAGTCTGTTGCAATTGGACAAAATAATATTAATACCGGTGATGCAGAAGTTGTTACTTATTCGCAGCGCTATGCTTGTCCAGACCATCCGGATGAGTTAATTCCAGAACTCGAGCCGCGTCTATTTTCGTTTAATGCTCCGCAAGGCGCCTGCCCGACTTGTACTGGCCTCGGTACGCGTATGATTATCGATCCGGATTTAATTTTGAATCCGAATCTAACAATTGCCGAAGGCGGTATTCGTCCATACAATCGTATCAATCAGGATTCTTGGTGGCTAAAGCGTTTGACGGCGGTTGGCGAGCGTCATGGTTTCTCGGTGCGCACGCCGATTCGTGAACTTTCCGAAGAACATATTCATATGATTCTATATGGAACGGGTGATGAAAAATATCGCGTTAAACTCAGTAATGGTTATGAGTATGATGCCGTTTATGAAGGTGTAATTCCGAATCTTGAAAAACGTTACAAAGAAACGGAGTCTGACTTTATTCGCAAGGATATTGAGCGTTTCATGCGCGAACGCGTATGTCAGACTTGTCATGGTGCGCGCTTGAAACCTGTTGTTTTGGCGATCACGGTGCATGATTTAAATATCATGGATATGTGTGCAATGGATGTCGAACAGACGCTTGATGTTCTGAATTCTGACCTTGGGCTAACGGAAAATGAGCAGATGATCGCGGGACCAATTTTGAAGGAAATTAAAGCACGTGTTGGCTTCATGAAGGATGTTGGTCTGAACTACCTCGAACTTGGTCGCTCGGCGGCAACGCTTTCCGGTGGTGAGGCGCAGCGCATTCGTTTGGCGACGCAGATTGGCTCTGGTCTTCAGGGCGTGCTCTATGTGCTTGATGAGCCATCGATTGGCCTTCATCAGCGCGATAATGATCGTTTGATTGCAACTTTGAAACATCTGCGTGATCTAAAAAATACAGTGATTGTCGTCGAACATGACCATGATACGATTATGCAGGCAGATTATCTTGTCGATATCGGTCCTGGTGCTGGTGTGAATGGCGGCAAAGTGATTGCGGCTGGTACGCCAGCGGAAGTCGCTAAGAATCCAGATTCGATTACTGGTAGATATAT
>JAHKZT010000088.1 GCA_020626475.1 bacterium | reverse complement strand
TAGCGATTATCTTTTCTTTCTCCTTCGCCTATTATTTTCGCACGCACATTGATTCGCGCCCATTTTTCTTCGAATCAGAACTATTTGACTTCATTATCTCCAACCTCATTCTATTACCGGCTTGGCTCATTATCTTGCTGAGCCTCGGTGTCTATAAGCGCAGCGTCATTACGCGCCCATTCGCGCTCGCTGGTCGTCTCTTTGTCGCAAGCATTCTCGGCGTTATGTCGATCATTACTTATGATTTCTTCGTAAACAACACTACGATTGCTAGCAGCTCACTCTTCCCAGTGCGCGGTATTGCGGCGCTCACTGCCGCTTTCTGCTTCGTTACGCTTGTCATAGAGCGTGGTATTATTTCCGCTGTTCGTAAGTTCTTCCTCCGTCGCAGTGTCGGCCTCATTCGTACGGTCATTGTTGGCGACAGTCAGAATACGACTCAGCTGCTCATGGGTATTTGGCCGGAAACTGGCTTCAAAGTCGTCGGTGTTGTCGCAAAAGACAAATATGTGCCAGAAGAATGGCGCAAACGTCAGTGCGAATCGCTAGAAGAAGCCGTCAAAAAATATCATCCAGATGCAATTATTCATACTGGCGGCCAAAACATCGAGGAAGTGAACCGCGTTGCAATCAATCATCACGCGCTCTATTACTATTCGCCGGCTAGCGATTCTATTATCACTCTCAGTGGTAAGGTTGAATGGATTGCCGCTACGCCAATCGTCCTTATTCACACTACGCCGCTTCATGGCGCCGCGCTCGTCCTCAAGCGCATCATTGATATTGTCGTCAGTCTCATTCTCATTATTCTCGCATCGCCGTTCATGCTAGTTGTCTTTATAATGCAAAAAATCGCTGACCCAAAGGCGCCCGCAATTTACAAAGATGTCCGTCTTACGCGTTTTGACAGGGAATTCAATTTGCTTAAATTCCGCAGCATGAAAACCGCATATTGCGGCCTCACGCCAGAACAGGCTTTCGAAAAAATGGGCAAAGCGCAACTTTCTGAAAAGTATCGCAAGCAGGGCGACTATATCAAAAATGATCCACGCTATACGAAGCTCGGCAACTTCCTTCGCAAGACTTCGCTCGACGAATTGCCTCAGCTATTCAATATTCTCAAGGGCGACATTTCGCTTATTGGTCCACGCGCGCTCCAACCGTTTGAGCTCAAGACTTACGGTGATCGCAGCCTCATTCTTTCGGTCAAATCTGGCCTTACTGGTCTCGCTCAGGTTTCCGGTCGTCGCGACATCTCCTTTAATGAGCGCCGCACGCTCGATGTGTATTATGTCCAAAACTGGTCGCTCGCGCTTGATGTTTCGATTTTCTTCCGCACGATTCTCGCGGTTCTAAAACATGATGGAGCAAAATAAATGAAAACGATTTCAGTAGTTATCCCAGTCTACAACGAGGAAAAGGGCTTCAAGAAGTTCTATTTCGAATTGCTCGAGCCAGAACTAAAGAAGCTTAAATATAATTACGAAGTTATTCTGATCGATGATGGTAGTCGCGATAAGACTCTCGAAATTGTCCAGGCTATGGCGGAGAAGGATGCGCATATCAAGGTTGTCGCATTTTCGCGTAATTTTGGTAAGGAAGTCGCACTTACGGCAGGCATTCGTGAAGCGGTCGGCGATGCGATTCTAACAATCGATGCCGATGGTCAGCAGCCACCAAAGCTCATTCCGGAATTCATTGAAAAATGGGAACAGGGCGGTGAAATTGTAATTGGTGTTCGCGGCAAATACGAGAAGCATGGCTTCATTGCGAAGCTTGGTAGTAAGTTATTCTACAAGATGCTCAAAGGTATGGGCGTCAAAGATACCGTTCCGGGCAGCACAGATTTTCGCGTTATCGATCGTGCCGTCGCCGATGAGTATAACAAGCTCACTGAGCATGGTCGCATTACGCGCGGTCTAATGGATTGGATGGGCTTCAAAAAAGTCTATATTGACTATATCTATGGCAATCGTCTCGCCGGCAAACCGAGCTACAACTTTGGCAAGCTATTCAATCTAGCAATCGACAGCTTCATTAGCCTAAGTACGACGCCGCTCATGGTATTCGGCTGGATTGGCGTATTCATTACGTTTACTAGCTTGATTCTCGGTATCTTCGTCGGTATTGAAGAGTTCATTCTCGGTGATCCAATCGGCCTCAAATGGACTGGCACTACTTGCGTCAGTATTTTCATTACATTTCTCGTTGGCCTCGTTCTGATTTCGCAGGCAATTACCGCGCTATATATTTCGCATATTCATGCCGAAGCGCAAGGCCGCCCGCTTTATATTATTGACCGCAAAAACTCGCGTAATTTAAAAACAGAAAAGACTAGCAAAAATTAGCAAAATATGCTATAATATATAAATCGACTCAGCTAATTCG
>JAHKZT010000087.1 GCA_020626475.1 bacterium | reverse complement strand
TTAAGCTCGTCGCTTGTCCAGCCAGCAAAAGTATAGTGTTCGCGAGTTGGTTGGCTAATAGAGAGCGGAAGTTCATTCTTTGTAAAGCTTGACGGATTAGTGTCTGGGTTCGTGCCGTTGTTTAATACATATTCAATATAGTGAGTATTTGCTCCCCAGTTTGCTTTGATAGTGATATTGCCGCTCTTACCAGCAAGCGAGACATTGCTTGGGTCGTCAACATTAACATCGGTGCTAGACCAGCTTTTGAAATGTTCGTCTTCTTCTGAACGGTCATTTGGAGTTGTTAGCGAGATAGAGCCGGTTTCAATGGTATATTTCTCGGTAAGGCCTAGGTTTGTAATTTCGGCTTCAGTTAGACCATCATAAATAATGTCGAACTCTACTGGCGTCCAGGCGGCGTTTAGGGTTACATTTTTACGGGTACCGATAGGAATTGTGACAGACATTGGATTAGAGATGATAATATCTGAGCTAGACCATCCAGCAAAGGTATAATCATTGCGAGTTGGATTATTAACGCTAACCGATTCGAATTTAGTAAACTTGGTTGTATTTTCTGCGCTACCGCCATTGTAGTTATATGCAATTGTATATTCTGTTGGTGCAACAGGTGTCCAGGTAGCCTCGAAGCTCCTGTCACCGGTCTGGCCGGTCGGGATTGTGATGGTGTTAGAGATTGTGTCGTCTTCGGCTTTCCAGCCTGCAAAGGCCTGAGTTTCATCTTCGTCAGCGTCTTTTCTGTTTGGTAGTGCATCGATAGAGACGCTTGTCTCGATTGTATATTCGGTTGGCAAGCCCTGTTCTTCGCTCGTCTCTGTGCCAGTATAGGAAATGCTGTAAGTCTTTGCTTTGAAGCTTGCAAAGAGCTTGGTGTCTTCGGTGAGTTTCGTGTCGCCTGAAACTGGGTTGCCGCTTTCGTCCTTCCAGGTATCAAATTCGTAGCCTTCTGGTGCTTCAGGATTTGTAATGTTATCAACGGCGCTATTGTAATCGACTGTTATTGTTTTTTCGACGCCATTTACATCGAGTGTAATCGCTAATTTATCATAAAGACCGAATTCGCTTGAGAGAATTACAGTATCGGTGCCTTCCGAAATCGCAATTGCGTTGACTGAAATAAATAATGGAATAGCTACCGCAAGAATAACGGCTATGGTTTGAGTTTTCTTGTGCGACGATTTTGTAGATAAAACAATCAAGACGACTAGGCCAATACCAGAAATAATTAACACAATAATCGAAATATTAAGCGTATCTAATGTTTCTGGTGTGGCTGGATCTATATCGATTTCGTCTGACTTCTCTACGTCTTTATACTTGATATATAGTTTGACGGTTGAGAATTGGTCGCGTTCTGCAAGGCTATCGACGGCGGAAATGTATTTAACGGTTAGAATAAAGTCGAACGAATTTCCTGCATTTACCTGTGTGCCGGAATAATCGTCGTATTCGAGCGAAATATTATTGTTTTGGTTGTCGTCAGTAATACTTTCGATTGTGTGATCTGTTGAGTCGGAATTATTGAAGGTGACTTTATATTTTGCGTAGTCGCCAACCTTATGAAATAGCAATTCTTGAGCGATGCTCGCTTCGTCGGTCGTGTAGAAATCTTGCTGAATATCCTGAGAAGCGTCAACAAAAGCAGTATTAGTAATTTTGAAAATATTATCAGATGCCGATACGGAGATGATTGTCATTAACGAGGCTGCTAAAGCAAAGCTAAAAATGAGGAGAAAAATCATATGCGCAATTGATAAATTGCGCCCCAGACTTCGTGTTGCTGGTGAACTTTCTACTCGCATTACCTGTTGTTATATCACGCTAATGGTATGTTAATGAGTATTAAGCTTGAGTTTTTTCTGCACAAAGTTAGTGTTCGCATGAAAGCCAGCCAAATCTCATCATAAAAAAGGAACCCTTATGGATTCTTTTTATTCTTCGATTTGGCTGGACCGGCAGGATATAAACAATGCGCCGTCGCCTCTTCGAGGCTGGGCATTGGGCGAACCTGGCTCTCATCCTGCAGGTCGCTCGCCTACGGCGGGCGCTTGAATCACATTCAAGACAGCCAAGTTCTCCAACAAAAAACGAGCGCGAGCGCTCTTTTTTGTTTCTCAAACTTGGCTGAGCAAAATTAAGCAGGCATTAACAATTTACAAAGAAGATATTAAACAAAAGCTCAACAATTTCAAACTTGAATAGAGTATTTTTATACTTTTAATTCATCTACGGCAAAGAGCATACAAACATCACCAGTACTAGCCTTAGTCCAATAATGTTTGTCATCAATATATCCATCGGCCTTTTTCTTTGCATCTTCTTTGTAAGAAAATACTTTAACTGCACGAAAAGATGCTTGGCTATATGGAAATCCGTCATCAAATTCAAAGTCATACGGCATTTCAAACTCTTCATAGCCACCTAGATAATCTGCGGCAAGAAGAACGTATTTTGCACCATCCTTATCGGAAAAGATGTAAATCATGGAGTCTGGGGTTATTTGCTTTGCGCCATCATAAAGAACTCCTTCAATGCCATAGGAAT
>JAHKZT010000086.1 GCA_020626475.1 bacterium | reverse complement strand
GTATATTTAACACGCGCAACAATCGGCGCAGTCGACTCGTTTTTCAAAGTCACAGTTTTTGGCACTTCTTCGCAGGTCTGCCAATTCTTAGGGCTAGTAAAAACCTCGGTATTTACCGTCTTATATGTCGCAATTCCAAAGATGTTTCCGAAGATAGATTTGTCTTTGCTAGTCGCAAATACGCCGCCAATCAAAAGAACAGCTACAAGTGCCCCTAGAGAGATAAATACACGCTTCCTATTCTTCATATTAACTACTTTTAGCATAAGCAAAACCGAGGAAATTGTCAAACATCACTATGGAATTTTTTGTGGACTTCACGCAATTGTGGGTCCGTTACATGCGTATAAATTTGCGTCGTTGAAATATTTGAATGCCCCAAAAGCGATTGCACTGAACGCAAATCCGCTCCATTCATCAATAAATCCGTCGCGAACGAATGTCGAAATGTATGCGGCGTCACGTGCTTCGTAATACCGGCCGCCCGCACATATTTTTCAATAATGCGCTGGACACTACGCGGCGTCAATCTACGATAATCCCCAGATGTCCCCTGCAGCGGCGTATTACGCGAATTATTCAAGAAAAGCGCCGGCAAAGAATCGTGCCTTTCCGCAAGATAATCCGAAACCGCGTCCGCTGCCGCATCAGAAATAAATACTGGGCGATCTTTTTGTCCCTTACCGCGAACCATAAATTCTTTTCGCTCCAAATTTACATGGTCTTTATTTAGTCCGATAAGTTCCGACACGCGCAAGCCTGACGAAAATAGCAATTCCATAATTGCCCTATCACGCAGACCAGTCTCAGTGTCGAGCGGTATTTCTGCAAAAATTCGTTCAATTTCGTCAACGTGCAAGAACGTCACTTGCGGACGATGCGTACGCGGCAATTCTACAAGCACCGGATCAAGTGTCTTAATGCCCCGCTTCGTTAAATACTTCAAGAACCCACGCAACGCAATCAAATGATAAGCCTGCGTTGTCACCGACAAAGTCTTTCCGTTCGAATTCGCAATCTCATAACGGTTCAGCCATAGCCTATATTTGCGGAGCCACTCTTGCGTAATATCTTCCGGCTTTAGCTCTTTATCCGGATAAATCTCGTAGCTAAATTCCGTAATACGCGATAAATACAACTCATAGTTGCGCGTTGTAAAACGACTACGACCGTTTTCAATTTCTAGCGATTCAACAAAGTCATTTATTAAATCAGTTACAAACATATCAGAAGCTCACGAAATTAATGATTGCGTCTTGCAGGAAGAACACCACCATAAATCCCGCAATTAGAAATGGCCCGAAAGGAATCATCGCGTGTTTCTCTTTCTTCATCGCCGTAACCGGTAACATTACAATTGAGCCAATCATATTCGAACCAAACAAACAAAACATCGCCAGCCAAAAATCGCCGAGCATAATCGCAAGTGGCACGCACAAAATCGCATCCCCACTTCCAACCCACGTCTCTTTGCTCGCCTTGTACATAAAATAGTAAAAGCCAGGCAGGATAATTAAAGCTCCTGCTATATTTACTATGAGCTCCGGTGCAAATTTCCCAGTCATCAAAACGAGCACGGTTTTTAGCACCAAAAATACCGCGCCCACCACAATACTCAATAGCAATATGCTTGTCGGCATTTCTTTCCACTTCGCGTCATATACTGCCAAAATCATAAACACGACTAGTTGTACCAAAAAAGTAACAAACATCGCCACTTCTAGCACGTTTCCTTCAAGCAATTCTTTGCTATTTGGCCAAAACGCATAACTCAGCACAAAAAGTCCCGCAAGACATAGTTCCGCAAGAATCTCCGCCGTGCCAATCTTTTTATGGCATTTCCGGCATTTACCACCTAATATCAGCCAACTAATTACGGGAATATTATCATACCACTTCAACTGATATTTGCAATTCATGCAATGCGACCGCGCAGACTTATCATTCTTGCGAATCCGCCACGCCTGGCAGCATGCAAAAGAACCCAATCCTGCACCCAAAATCGCCAATACTACGATGATTTCTAATCTCATGTATTATCATTACAGCGCACCGCGCCGCCTTCCAAAACATAAGTCATCGCAAACTGACGCTCTCCAGAACCAATATCCATCCAACCTTCATCGCCACATACCGCCGTCATATATGCACGCACGCGGTGATCCGCTTCTTCCCATGTCCCTTGGCATGAGTTGAAACCTTTGCCCTTGTTGAGCTTCTTTGCGTCATTCATAAATTGCATTTTGTATGTCGTACCGTCCGGGTCAGTAAACTGATCACTACAATTAGCATATGTCCGAATATTCACAGACGAATCTTCGTTATAAACGCAGCTCGAGTCGATATAGCTAGTCACAAAATTTTTATCGACAACTTTCTGGTTACTATCAAAATAAAATGGCAACTTCCCTTTATTATTTGACTGATACTGCGTAGCCGCTGTAACAAAGCGAGACAAATCGTCTTCACGCTGCGTGTTGCGCTGAGAACGCTGAAGCGCTGGAAGCGCGATAAAAACCATCAAGAAGATAAGGCCCGCAATTGCAAGCACCAAGACCACCTCGATGATCG
>JAHKZT010000085.1 GCA_020626475.1 bacterium | reverse complement strand
CGTGCCCGAAGATACTGGCACACCACTTTCGAGCTTACCGGTTGATGACGAAGTGCGAATGATTGTCGATTGCATGACAATTCAGCCATTTCCTAATGAAACTAAGTGGCAATGCAAGGAGCGCTATTTTAACGGCCTTATGCGGCATCCCGGTGCGGTTCTTTGCAAAGGCGCAGACCGCTTCGATAATCTTTCGACAATGGAAGGCGAAATGCCAGTTGATTCCATCGAAAAGAATGTTGTTGAGACAAAATATCTGCTCCTACCAGTGATGAGGCAGGCGAAAAACAAGTGGCCCGAAATGTACGATTATATCAATACCTATCGTCACGACATCAAGGTAGTGTGCAACATTCTTGACGTTGCGCATAAAGTCAATGAGCACGAAGAAGAAATCATCGCAAAGATGAAGAGTACTCCGGCCGTAAAAGATCCTAGCCACTCCGAACCGCAACCACAGTAGGTTTACCCCCGAGGCATGCTCGGGGGCTTTTTCTTGCTATAATATACTTATGTTTAATCGTGATATTGCTCTGCGGCGACTCGAAAGATTTCTGTTTCGTTATTCCGAGAGCCCAAACGCTGCCGCCGAGACAATTGCGCAGATAGTAGGAGTTTTCATAGGCGTTAAGCCTGCTATGGAAGGTGATTTTTCTGCGGCATATTCCGATGCGAAGATCCTCTGGCGTTTCACGAAAATCTTAGACGAATTAAAGCTATGCGTTATCTTCGAATCTAGCCAAAGCAGTACTGGCGGTAAATCATTCTTCGTCGCCCGCTCGCATAAAAAAGCCGCCGAGCTCCAAGCCGCCTTCCGCGAGCTCTGGTGCAAGGGGCCTAGCGCAGAAATCCATACGCGTATCGGCACATTACTCGGATATCCCGATAGCGCAGTGCAGTATTTTATCCGTGCTCATACCGAAAATGGCATCTCTGATAATCATATGGAACGTGGCGCGCGTAATCGTTTTTATGCCCACAGCGCAGCACATGAAGATGAAGAGTTTGCCGCTTACGAAGAGCCGATATATAGGCAGCTTTCCAAACACTGCCCAAAGACAACTCGTATTCTGCGCTCTAATACCGAAAAGCGTTGGCTAAACTAAGTCTGAGTTGAGATAGTAGTAGTATTCAAGTAGCTCGCGGGAATAGTTTTTGATGAGCGGAATCGCCGGCTTGTCGGGCTCATGATTTGGCAAAATCAGCATGCGCGTAATCCCAACCTGCTCAACAAATGACGGATTATGGCTAACCATAATAATAGTGCCGTCATAGTCACGGAAGTTCTCACCGATAATTTTTTGCGTTTCTGGATCGAAGTGGTTCGTAGGCTCATCCAGAATCACGAGATTCGCGCGCCGAGTCAGGATTTTGCAAAGCGCAACACGAGCCTTCTCGCCCGGACTAAGAACCTCGACCTGCTTATTTACATCTTCGCCGCTAAAGAGGAAGTTGCTGAGAATGCCGCGCATGTCCGTATCTGTAAAATCATAGCTGCGGACATTTTCAAGAACCGTGCGATGTTCGTCAAGAATCTCAAACTCCTGCGCGTAGTAAGCCGTAGTCGTGTTTTGGCTGAAGATTATTGAGCCTTCATCTGGCTGCAACTGTCCAACAATCAGCTTGAGCAAAGTCGATTTACCAATGCCATTCTCGCCGACGATAAGGAATTTCTCGCCACGCGTAAACTGAACCGACAACTTATCGTACAGCTGTGGCTTGCCGTCGTAATGGAAGCTGATATTTTGCAACTCGAGCGGAGTTTTGCCGGATTGCTTGCTCGGCGAAATACTAACGGCGACTTTCTGGTATTCTTTTTCGCGCGTCTCGAGCTCCTCTAGCTTACGGTCGAGCATTTTCTCGCGGACGTGCCCCTGGCGAATAAGCGCATAATTACTACGCTTAGCATTACGTGCGCGTTCGACGAATTCGCGAATGCGTTTAATTTCGCGCTCTTGCTCCGTAACACGACGATCCTGCTCCGCAAGCTCTTCGGCGTAGCGGCGGCGAAAGGCCGTATAATTGCCGTCGTAGGTTTTCATCTTATGGGTAGTTTTATTAACAAAGAGCGTCTTATTGGTGACGACGTCCAAAAATGCCGTATCATGGCTAATTACGAGCACCATACCGCGATAGTTACGTAAGTAGTTAGCAACAAAGTCCTTCGTCTCAACATCAAGATGGTTCGTAGGCTCATCTAGCAGCAGCAGCCCGGCATTCTCGAAGAGAACTTTTGCGAAGGCAACCTTGGATTTCTGGCCGCCAGAGAGTTGGCTCATCTTACTGTCTACTAGGTCTTGTAAGTTCATTTTTTCGACAATTTTTAGAAGCTCATAGTCGAAGTTCGCGATATCATACGAATCAATTAAGTCCTGTAGCTTCATAATACGGTCCATAATCGCATTAGACTCCGGATATTTGGCCAACTTCTCATATTCACCATTCAGCTGCTCTTGAAGCTCATCGACTGGACGCCCCGCCGCAATATAATCCCAAACCGCAACGTCATCATGCTCAGACTCAATGCGAATTTCCTGAGGTAGATAACCAATACGAAGGCTAGGCAACTCAATCTTACCGTCGTCGAGCTTCTGTTCGCCGAGAATAACTTTTATGAGCGTGGATTTGCCGGCACCGTTCACGCCAACCACACCTACCTTAT
>JAHKZT010000084.1 GCA_020626475.1 bacterium | reverse complement strand
CGTTTTTCCTTACCTTTCCGTCTATTTTATATTATAATATGACATCAAAATTTTGATGTTTCTTATCTTATTATTTTAAATTTTAACACTATTTTGTAATGTTGTCAACAAGCAAAGTTTCTTTACTTAATATTTATTATATCAGAATTTTGACGTGCGGCGAAAAAAAATTTAAAAAACTTTTAAACGTGAGCGAATTGTTATGTGGTAGTTGTGCTTATGCTTTTAAAAAGTCCCCCTCTTTGGGGGGATTTTTATTTCTTCTTTGTCGTTGTTTTGCGCGTGCGTTTGGCTGGGCGACGCGTGGCTTTCTTTGGCTTGTTCGCAAGGTATTCTTCCGCCTGTTCTTTTGTGACGGTCTTTGGATCGACGTCCTTTGGGATGCGGACGAAGTTGCGGCGACCTGGGCCTTTGACGTATGGACCATAGGCGCCATTAATAATCTGAATTTCGCCCCAGTCGGCGATATATGAATCGCGTTTTGCTTCGTAGAGTGGCTCTGCCTCCTCGAGAGTTACGGTGTATGGATCGTAATCTTTGAGCGGGATATTATACTTGCCTGCTTTTAGATATGGTCCGAATGGGCCGGCTGCAGCGATAATCTCTGCGCCGTCTTTTGCGGTACCAAGGGTGCGTGGCAACTGTGGTAACGCGAGTTGTTTAATCGCCTGTTCGAGCGTAACGGTTTTAACGGATTTGCGTTTTGGCAATGGTGCAAAACGTGGTTTTTCGCCAGTCTCCTTTTCATTTTCGCCAAGCTGAATAAAGCCGCCATTTTTGCCAACCTTAGCGTAAATTGCTTTGCCGGTTTCTGGATCGTGGCCTAAGAGGCGTGCGTTATTGTAGCGCTCAATGCCCTCGCTGGCGAGTATCTCGTCATTAAATGGACCATAGAAATCGCGGAGCATTTTAACGCGATCGAGCTTTGCCTCGGCGATGAGATCGAGGTCTTTTTCGATATTCGCCGTAAACTTGTAATCGACGATATTTTTAAAATGATCAACGAGGAAGCCTGCAATTAATTCGCCGATTGGAGTTGGCAGAAGCTTACCTTTGTTGGCGCCGAATTTTTCGGTGACTTTCTCTTCCGAAATTTGATTATTCTCGAGTGTAAACTGAGTAACTTGGCGTTCTTCGCCTTCGCCTTCGCCCTTTTCGACATAGCCGCGTGCCTGGATAGCGGTCATAATCGAGGCATAGGTGGAAGGGCGTCCGATGCCGAGCTCTTCGAGCTTCTTGACTAATGAACCTTCAGTATAACGTGCAGGTGGCTTGGCGTAGTTTTGCTTTGCGATAATACTTGCGGCGCTAAGCTTGTCGCCGACGGACATCTTTGGCAATTCACTATCTTTGAAGCGACCATAAACGCGTAAGAAACCGTCGAATGTAATGACCTCGCCCTTTCCTTCGAAGAAATATTCGGTAGGCGTGGAGATTTTTACGGTTGTCTTTTCGAGCTTTGCGTCTGCCATTTGGGTAGCAAGTGCACGAGCGCGGATTAAGGCATAGAGACGCTTTTCGTAATCGTTTTTGCCAGCAGTTTCGACTTCGATGTGGGTTGGGCGAATCGCTTCGTGCGCCTCTTGGGCGCCAGCGGTTTTAGTCTTGAAGTTGCGAGTTTTGACGTAGTTTTTGCCAAAATTCTGCTCAACGTAGCTAGAGATGCTCGCAATGGCTTGTTTGGAAAGATTGAGGCTATCGGTACGATGATAAGTAATGTGGCCAGCCTGGTATAGCGCCTGCGCAGCTTGCATGGTAGTCTTCGTGCTATATCCGAGCTTTGAGTTAGCCTCGATTTGCATGGATGCGGTCGTAAATGGTGCGGACGGTTTTCGTTCGCCAGGCGCGGTCTCAACGGCTGAGACGGTATATTCTGCGCCGATAAGCTGATTCAAGAATGCTTTTACTTCATCTTCGTTATCGAAATCGTGGTCGAGTGTAGCGGCAAAACCGAAATCGCCAGAAACTTTGTAGTTATATTTGCTAGCGAATTTTTCGATTGCTTGTTCACGTTCTACGATGAGGCGAAGAGCTGGGCTCTGAACGCGGCCGGCGGAAATGGCGCCCGGAACTTTTTTACGAACAATACCAGAGAGATCAAAACCGACGAGCATATCTAGGGTTTGGCGAGCCTGTTGGCTGGAAACCATATCCATATCAACGGTGCGTGGCGCTTTAATGGCGGCCTCTAGCGCTGGTTTCGTAATTTCATGAAAAGTAATGCGAGCGGTGTCTTTTGGTAGACCTAGCACTTCACATAGGTGCCAAGAAATTGCTTCTCCTTCGCGGTCTTCATCCGTCGCGAGCCAGATTTTGTCGGCGGCTTTGGCGGCTTTTTTAAGATCGGCAATAATACTCTTATGACCCGGGTCTACTTCATAAGTGACATCAAAAGTATTCTTGTCGACCTTCGTATCTTTACGAATATGCCCCACCGAAGCGAGCACAGTAAAATCTTTGCCGAGATATTTCTCGATAGTCTGCGCCTTGGCAGGAGACTCTACGATAACTAGATTTTTGCTCATTGCTATATATTACCATACTATATTTTTTTAAAAAGCATAAGGGCGGCTAAAAATGACCCCAATTCAACTCTTTGTTATAATGTCCTAAAAGGAGGTGTATGGCGACGACCGGGCGCATTAGTGTTCTTGGGTTAATGAAGTTCCT
>JAHKZT010000083.1 GCA_020626475.1 bacterium | reverse complement strand
CTTTCATCTTTTTTGAAGTTGCCCTGAGAGTATTTCGCGAGCGCTTCGGCCTGAGCTTGGCTTGGGTCGATTTTTTTGTCTGGCTCAGTGATGGTGTTGCTCTGCCCTGGATGTGCGACAGCATCGTATTTTGTAACAAATGGACTGGCTGCAATAATATGGTTGCGTTCTTCGGTCGTGATGACGCCCATGCGGCTTTGTGGTGGCAAAATAGTGGCACGTTCGACAATTTCTGGTGCACCTTTTTCGTTTTGGAATGAGATTAGCGCTTCGCCGGTGCCGAGCTCCATGATCGCCTGCTCTGTGTCGAATGTACTATTGACGCGGAAGGCGGCGGCAGCAGCTTTGACAGTCTTCTGCTCTGCTGGCGTATAGGCACGAAGCGCGTGCTGGACACGGTTGCCGAGCTGAGCGAGGATTTCATCCGGAATATCTGTAGGAGCCTGAGAAATGAAGTAGAGACCAATGCCGCGCGAGCGAATCAACTTGACGATTTGCGTGATGCGCTTGAGACGGTAGCTAGGCATATTATTGAAAAGTAGGTGCGCCTCATCGAAGAAGAATACGAGGCGAGGCTTATCGAGATCGCCGACTTCTGGAGATTTATTAAATAATTCGCTAAGAATCCAGAGTAGGAATGAGGCATACAGATCTGGGCTTTGGAATAGTTCAACGGAATCAAGAATATTGATTTCGCCGCGACCTTCTTTTGTTTTAAATAAGTCTTCGACTTCAAACATTGGCTGGCCGAAGAATTTATCGGCGCCCTGATTTTGGAGCTGTAGAAGGCTGCGCTGAATAGCGCCGATGGATTGCGGTGTAATTTGGCCGTACTTAGTATTGTAATCGGAGCGGTTTTCGGAGATGAATTGCAGAATAGCGCGCAAATCGGCGATGGTATTGAGCGGCAGCTCTTCGTCCTTTGCGATAGCGAAGGCAATGGCTAGGTTGCCCTCCTGAGCTTCTGAGAGGCCGAGGATGATGGATAAAATGTCCGCGCCGACACTCTGGATGGTAGCGCGCAAATGGTGGCCATTTTCGCCGTATAAATCCCAGAAACGAACTGGGTAGGATTGCGGTTTGAAATCGGAAATCGCAAGGCTATCTAAACGTTGTTGAATTTTTTCGTTAATTTCGCCTGCGAAGGCGGTGCCAGCAAGATCGCCCTTAACATCGGCGAGAAATACTGGAACGCCGGCGTCGGAGAAACTTTCGGCCATTACTTTTAGGGTGATGGTTTTGCCGGAACCGGAAGCGCCGGTAATTAAGCCATGGCGGTTTGCCATTTGCGGAAGGATTGCTAATTCCTTATTCTCGGAATTTTTGCCAACAAGAATACGATTATTGATATACATAACTCTATTTTAGCGATTATTAACCGAAAATGCCACGCGAGAGGTCTGGCGACCAGTTGTCTTCCTCGGAGGAGTCTTTCTTTTCCTCTTCGGCTTTTGCTTTCTCTTCTTCGATAGTGGTGCCGTTTGCGTCGGCGGCTTCGGCGGCTGCGATAGTTTCGGCTTTTTCTTCTTCGCTCATTGCGTCAAATTCTGCTTTCGCCTCTTCGACGTTTGAGATAGCTTCGGCGGCTTTTTCTTGCGCTTGCATCGCGACGTCCGTAGCCATGCGCTGCTCAATGTCTCCTTCGGCATTGTTTGTAGTAGCGAATTCTACTTTCTGGGCGGTCTCTGTAGCCTCGGCGGCACGCTGCTTAACCTCGTCCATACGCGCGATTGCATCTTCGTCGCCCGCTTTGACGTCTTCGGCGAGTTCTTCGCTTAATGCGGCAGCGGCAACGGATTCAATTGCGGCGGCTTCGGCAATGTCGTGTGGCTGATCGGCGACTTGCTCAGACTCGGCGTCCGGGCGTTCGCCGGAATTGCGGTTTGTATTAGCAAGGTCGGCGGTAGCGTCTGGATTAGTGGCGGATTGTTCGATTGCGCCATCGATATAATCGCGCTCGACGGCTTCTTGGACGTCATCTAGATCTGGCGTTTTGCCAGCATCCCATTGCTCGTTAAACTTTGCGGAAATCGCATTGTCTGAGTCGTGTTTCTTTGAAACATCGGCAGCGTATTCGCTTGGAGTTTGATGTTCTGTCTCGTCGGCGTTCATCATGATGTCGCCAACGAGATTAAGGCCTTCGTTAACTGCAATATCTGCTGCAGCGACGGCAGGACCTTCCATGGCGACTTCCGCTGCGGTCATGGCGACGTCGGCAGTTTCTGGCGCGGCATCGCCGGCAAAAGGTACCTCGTTTTCGAGATTTGCGAAACCTTCTGCGGCTTCTGCGCTTAGATTAGGGTTGAAATTTTCTCCATTTGCGATTGCTTCGCGTTCGCGGCGAGCTCTTTCGCGTGACTCTGCGTCTTCGTAACTTTCTCCTGGCATTGGGTCGCTATACATTTATTTCTCCTTTCTATTCCCAAGTTACTTTGCCATTGCTTGGATAAAGAGTGATCCAGGTTTGCCCACGATTGAGTTGGATGTCATTACCGCTTGCGTCGATGAATTTTAATTCAGAATCTTTGTCGGCTCTTGACCAATGCCCCGTAACGACGCCGCCATTTTGGAAGATTGCTACGTCGCCAGTGCCGGTAGTCGTGTAGTCTGCGAAGGCGGTTTCGCCGGTACGAGAGACAGCGTTAACTTTCATGGCAACAACTACGTCTGGTGCATTTTGGGTTTTTGTTCCGTTTTCT
>JAHKZT010000082.1 GCA_020626475.1 bacterium | reverse complement strand
GCTCTTGCCATCTTGGCCAACTTTGCCATAACGATCAAGGATATTGTCGCGATAGCTATTAGCAGCCTCGGAGCCAATAGTATTCAATGCCCCCTTGCATTCATTGCCTACGAGGTTTACGTAAGTCTGAGTCGTAAAGACGCAAGTTTTGCCAGCGGTTTCGCCCGATGCGGTCGTCGTCGTAGAATCATTATCACGTGTCTGATTGACATTTTTATAGCCGGCCGTGTCGTTGTAACTTACATTGGTCTTATAGCCGAGCGCCGCACCGGAAACGAAGAGCTTGCCAGTATTTACTTCGCCAAACACGCCATATTCGCTCCATGAGCCAAAGATATATTTGTCGCCGCTGCTAAATTTCTTTGCATAATGACCAGCCGTAAGGCTCGTTGCGCTATATGCATTTGAAGACTCTACACTTGCCGTTGGGCGCTTTGCGATCGTAGAGCAAGACGTGGCAGTCGCGACATACTTTGGACTTCCGCTAGCAGTAGTCGTATAGCCTTCCATAAGGGCATACTGAGTATTCACCGTAACATTGGTGCTGTTGCGGCTAGCACCATATACTTCCGATCCATTGCCAGTCTCATGGCTATCGACCGGCCATATCTTTAGCTCAGTACATATTCTGTGACCAACCTGATTACTGCCATTATCGAGGACCTCGAACGACATACCTTCATTTGGCATGAAAGTGTTGTCCGGTGCGGCCGTGGTGGTAATATCGCCTTTTTGGTTGAGACGCTGCGTCTTTGAATACTCCCTAATTGTTGCGCCGGTATTGGCATTATAGACGCGAACTTTAAATGTTGTTTCCTTAGTGACGGTCGCATAAGTTGCACCGCCATGGACCAAAGTATTCTTACGAGGATAAACCACGACGCCTGGATACATCGTCTTATTTTCGCCAAGATAAATTACGCCTCTATCGTTATTATTTACTACGTATGGGCGGAGATAATAGTTATATGGGACGCGAACTATAGCAGTTGCACTATGTTGCGTTGGACCGCCCGCTACGGCAGCATTATTCATAAATAAGTAGTTCCAGGTAAACTGCTGAACGATGATACTACCAACATTCTGCTTGCCGAACATACAGCTGGTGGCAGTTTTCCCACAAATCTTATATGAATTAGGATTCTTTGTACCACCGTAAATACCGCTAATACTTGGCGACTTCGCAGAATGCGCACGCTCTGCCGTATCGGTATCGCCGTACATTTCAACAATAGGCTCGGATGGCTTACTCAAGAATCCGCTAGTTGGCTTGCTGGCACCATTATATCCAGTTGTCCAGGTTGCATATGGCAATGGCGCAGTAGCCGTAATAGTGGCAAGATCAGCATTATTCTTATTTACTGGGTTGGTATAGGCGCCGTAATTGCGGTACTTGTTCGCTTCATTGCGAAATAGATAACCGTCACTACTATTGCCAAAAGTACGCGTTCCGACGCTAGGATTGGAACCGTCCGTACCGAGTGCATTGGTAGCTAGCCAGCCGGCCGTAGAATAGTGCGTACCTTTACCGGTTATACCCTGTTGCTCAATTACATAATACGCGCCAGCACAGGCTCCGTATTTGAACTGGATATCATCGCCAGGCATCGCCCACGCATTGCTATCATTATATGCTAGATTATGCGTTGCGGACGTGTTGACTGGAGTCCATGAAAAAGTGTTCTTTGCTGAGTTATTAAAGTTGCGTACGCCAATTGAGCCCATGTTGCGGCCGTCCTTAATACCATATTCATATGCGGTATCGATGGCACACTTTGCTTTTGGACGTTCGATTGTAATACAAAATTCTGAACCAGTGGCAGCCGTCATCGCGTCACTCGATTTCTGACGCGCACGATAACTCATAGAATTACAAAAAGTACGCTTTTCGCCATATTTAAGTCTGCCAGACACCTTTGGCGTGAAGACATTTTGCGAGCCGCCTTCCGCGAGTGCGTTAGTGTCGCCGCTAGAAGATGCACCAGAAGGAGACCAAGTTGCCGTCGAAATACCGCCAGTGCTTGCTTCCCTACGCGATGCGCTATATTGAGTTTTTTCGTTTTCGCCAGCGCCGTCGCTTTTGCGTTTTACGGTATCCGTAAAGGATATTTCGTAATTACCATCATCAGAATCGGTCAAAAGAATATAGTGGTTAGATGGGATTGTTACATTAGTCTTTGAAGTATTCTTTTTAACCGCAGCCGTAACGGTACCAGTATAGTACGCATATGGACGGCTAAGCTTAACGCAGATCTTCGATGAAGTCGAACCGCTACCGCCGCTCGCAGTAGAATACGAGGATGGCGTAGTTACACCTGAACATTTTGTAGCATTTGCGCCAGGATCCAAGGAGACCGATTCAGTCTTGGAGTTAAAAGCACCATTCCAGCCGCTAGCAGGATTATAAGTCCAGCTGCTCGAATTCGGAGCAATACTAATCGTACTGCTAGAACCGCTTGTTACACCTTGGCCAGTCCAAGTGACCGTTGCCGTATGCCCCTCGCCGTCAGTAACTTTCGCGCGTAGACGGTTGTCAAACATAATATTTGTCGTTCTTTTGTTGACGGTATAGGGTTTTGTGCCACCATCAGCAGCATAGCCGCTTGTCTCTTCATGAGCGCCATCTTTCGCGATTAGATGCATGCGAGTATTGTTTTGAAGCTCACTCTTCGATTCCTTTTTCTCAGCAAGAAGCTTAAACTCGGATGTACCATAGCTAGTAG
>JAHKZT010000081.1 GCA_020626475.1 bacterium | reverse complement strand
GATGTTCTATGGCATGTCTAGCCTTACTTCGCTTACGCTTCCAAGTACATTTATTATTAGTCAATCTACGAATACTACGAGTATGTTTGCATTCATAAGCTCTTCTGCAACTCTGTATGCTGCGGATGCTACTGTTCGTTCGCTATGGCGAGGCGTGCTAGGGAATTAGAATTAGCCAAAGAACCGAATTAAAAACCGCACCGAAAAGTGCGGTTTTTGGCTGCTTGGCATTTTACTGCTTGTGCTATACTAATTATTAGTATGAGTGTGGTATTAGGTATTATTGTTGGTCTATTAATCTTAATGTTTTTGGTGACTGGGCATGAGTTTGGTCATTTTATTGCCGCAAGACGTAATGGCGTGGAGGTTGAGGAATTTGGCATTTGTTTTCCACCGCGCGCAATTGCTTGGCGTAAGGTAAAGGGCAAATGGCGTAGGCTAAAACGTTCCGAATGGGATAATCCGCCAGGGGAGGGTTTGATCTTCTCGCTAAACTGGCTGCCGATTGGTGGTTTCTGCCAGATGAAGGGCGAAAGTGATGCAGATAAGCGCAAAGGTAGTTTTGGGGCATCGTCGTTCTGGGCGAAGACGAAAATTCTATTTGCCGGCGTAACGATGAACTGGCTGATGGCATTTGTGATTTTGACGGTTTTGGCGTTATTTGGGATGCCGCATTTTCTCGAGAACCAATTCGAGATGGAAGGTGATACGGAAAGAGTTGTGACTATGCCAGTTACAATTGGTGAAGTAAAAAGTGATAGTCCGGCTGAGAGAGCGCACCTAAAGGAGGGTGATATAATACGCCAAATGCGCTCTCTGGGCTGCGAGGATGATTCCTGCGAGGCGAAAGAGAGTGAACTTGTATTCGTGAACGTTACGGATGATTTGTTTGATTTTGATGCGAAATACGCAGGTCAGACGGTGTATATGACTTATGAGCGTGACGGAAAAGCGAACATGGTTGAGATCGAATTGAACCCTGCTGATGCGGAATATATTTTAGGTGCAGGTATTTCTGGGAGCGCAGTATATCGTAGTACTTGGAGCGCGCCAATTGTCGGTTTGGTCACTACGGCGCAGATTACTGGCGAAACCTTTAAGGGTGTCGGGCAGTTGATATGGAATTTGCTTTCTGGTGTAGTTCAGCAATTAAATTTCTTTGATCAGAGTGCGCGCGAAAATGGCGCCGAGGCGGTAAAAGCGGCGGGCGATTCGGTCAGCGGACCGGTAGGCATTATCGGTGTATTGTTTCCGAATATGATGCAGACCGGCTTCGGCAATTTGATGTTCTTGGCGGCATTAATTTCTATTTCTTTGGCTTGTATGAATGTTTTGCCGATTCCGGCGCTCGATGGCGGTCGTTGGCTCCTAATTCTGATTTATAAGCTGCGCAAAAAGAAATTAACGAAAGAGGTTGAAGAGAAGATTGTTGGCCGCGCTTTTATGGTTTTACTGATTATCGTTGCAGTTGTTACGGTCATTGATGTAATTAGGATTATTCAATAATGGCTAATACTAAGAAAAAGGTAGCATCTGCGCAGCCAATTGTTCCGAGAGGAAGATTTGCGGGAATGCGCAAAAAGATCGAAGAACAATCAAAGAAGAGCAAAGGCTGGAAGATATTTTATATAGTCTTGTTTGGGATTTTGCTGGCAGCATGGGTTGGTGCTGTGTTGTTCGGCGTACAATATGCAATTGCATTTGTCTTGGTTGGGATTCTTTCGCCGGATAGTATTGCGTCTAATGTTACGAATGCCGTATTTCAGGTACTAACATATTCGGCAGCTTTAGTAGTTATTATTGGTTTACCTTGGAAGCTCTTAAAAATAAAAACGACGCGCGACGAGATTGGCATGCGCGGTTTGCCGACTTGGACTGATTTATTATTAGCGCCGATTGGATTCGTTGTTGTATTATTGTTAGCTGGTGCATTGACGGCGCTAATGATGGCCTTGATGCCGAGCGTAAACTGGGAACAGGCGCAAGAAGTTGGCTACAGTAATCTATACCAATTGAGTGACTTTATTTTAGCGTTTGTCTGCTTGGTAGTCTTAGCGCCATTATGCGAGGAGATAATTTTCCGCGGTTGGCTATACGGTAAGTTGCGTTTTCGTATGCCGGCTTTGCCAGCGATTTTAATTACGTCTGTGCTATTTGGGATTATGCACGGACAGTGGAACGTTGGTGTGACGGTATTTGCAATGAGTGTTGGTATGTGTATTATGCGTGAGTTTACGGGTACGATTTGGTCCGGCGTGTTGCTACATATGATAAAGAACGGCATCGCCTTCTACTTCTTATTCGTCGTATAATATAAATATGCCGGAGTTGCCAGAAGTAGAGACTATTAAGCGCGGGCTAGAAAAGTGTTTAATAGGGAAGAAGATTGCGAAGGTACATATTTTGTGCGAAAAAAGTTTTCGTGGCAAGCCGGAGTTGATTGAGGGGCAGAGGATTGTCGGATTAAGCCGGCGCGGCAAAGCGTTGCTGATTGAACTCGAAAATAAGTTGACGATTATGGTGCATTTGCGGATGACAGGGCAGATGATCCATGATGGATTGGAACGTTTTGCAGCGGGGCATCCAGACAGTAGTTTCCGCGAAGAAATGCCGGGCCGTTTTACGCGTATCTATGTAGATTTAGACGATGGATCGCATCTGTATTTTAATGATTTGCGTAAGTTTGGTTTTTGGAAAGTAATGGATGAACTAGATTTGGCGACAGACGATTTCTTAACGAAGCTTGGTCCAGAA
>JAHKZT010000080.1 GCA_020626475.1 bacterium | reverse complement strand
GCAACTTCCCATACGGTTTTGCCCTCACGGCGCGCGCCCTTTTCCATCTTATCTTCGCCATCATCGGCATCAGAGGTGAGATGACCAACATCCGTAATATTCAAAACGCGCTTCTCTTTCCAGCCATTCAAACGCAAAGTACGAATCAAAAGGTCCCAGTAGACATAGGCCGTAAAGTTACCAATATGCGCAAAAGAATACACCGTCGGACCACAAGTATAGATTTTCACCTCATCCGGATTAGCCGGCAAAAAATCTTCTACTTTATGCGACAGTGTATTATATAGTTTCATACAACTATTTTACCACTGTTATATCTCGATGTCGCTGTTCTCTACCGTATCTTCTCTAATTTCTGCACAAGTCAAAACAATATTATATACGTTATTGTATGTGCCCTTGCTATACAAGGTTTCGCGCAAATCACAGAAATAGTAGCTGTCGCTCGTCGAATCTTTCTCTGCGTATAGCCTCATCGTAAAGTCTTTATCAGTATCCGAATCATTAAAGCTATCCGTCATCTTAGAATTAATCTTTAACTGCACTTTATCGTCCAACTCCTTTGCAGCATCAGTCACAAACTTAGAACTAGACAAGTTCTTCTTCGACATTTCAGTCGTTCTGACCGTAAAGCCCGCAACATAGTCACCAAATCTCAACTTAAACCGCGAATAATTAGATGATGAATTTTTATTATAAATAGCTATATCGGTAGCAACACTAGAATACATGTAATTCTCTTTTGACGACAAATCTTTAATATCGCTCATCAAATTAACCATTGCCGAAGACGATTTCAAGCTGCTAGTTCTCGCCTCGCTTCTAGAAGACTTGGACGACGTCTCATCTAAATTACCCGTTAATGCCATCACAATAAACACAAAGCCAATCATAATAACTGGCATAAAGAATAATATAGCCAAAACAATAAATACAGTCTTCGCAGTCTTTTTATTGGCCTGAGCTTGTGCTTCCGTCGCTTGTCCTACTGGCGTCTGGCTAGGAGATGCTCCAACCATACGACCAATACCAATGAAGTTCGCCATCTTTTCGCCCATCATGCGCTCACCAGATTTCGCAACTACGCCCTTCACTATCGAATCATTACGCCCCTCAATGCTTGCGCTGCGCAAACGATTGCGACGGCCAATCGAAACATCCGTCTTCTTCAAATTCCTAATTTCCGAAGGCGTTTCCGCCTCATGCTTGTGGCGTGCATTCATGTTGCGGTATTTTGCCGATTTAACCCAGTAGAAAATAAAACCAGGCGTTGCGCCAGCTGCACCAATCCAAAATGGGTTGTCGTCATCCGTATCGACGCCAAGCCAAAACTTAATCCACCAAAAACCTAGAATAAGGCCGATAATCTCGATAATAGCCGAGAAAATCATTAAACGCGTCTTGTTAATCGGCACCGAGCCCATCGTCTCACCGGTACGCGCGTTCACTGCAACATAATGGAGCATCTTTTTGTCGCCCTTTGTCTCGAGGTAGCTATAAAGCCAGACCGGCAAATATGCCGCTTTCCATTTCGAGCCCTTCGCTTCGACTTCCTCGGTAGTCCACTTTGCGCCACGATTATAATATTCCATGGATTCTTTTACTTTGTAGCGCGCAATATCGCCAAGCTGAAGTTTAAGCTGGTCCGCCAAATCATCAACATTCGTATCGCGACGCTCAGACGCGAAACCATGCAAGTAATTTGGGTTCCAATCGACACAGTTCTCTGTATCAAACGGCATAATTGCATTAATAACGTTATTCGTATTTTCACGCACGTCCTGCTGCAAACGCTTGCTCGAAGATTCAATCGTAAGGTCATCAACAAGAAGATCAAACTCGCGCGTAACATTGAAGGCTTCTGCATCATAATAAGTACGCTTGCTATTACCACTACCAGAAGTATAACGACGAATTAAATGCTCTGCTTCGCCCTTCATATTTGCGTGCGCATTCACATCAACAATCATGTACGGCAAATAAACGCCCATAACGTTATCTGGCGCAAACTCTTTCTTAAAAGTAGGATGCGCAAAGAACTGGCGCTTTTTCACGAAGGCACGAATATTCTCTTCCGCCACGGCTTTTTCGGTCTTGAATGGCAAGACAAGATCCGGAACCGCGCCATTCGGCATCTTCTCGTTAATAGAGAGCGTATGACGACACCAGTGACAACGCGCACTCGTCGCTTCGTCAGTGTTAATAACGACCTCGGCGCCGCAAGCCGGACATTTCAACGTAACAATAATTTTTTCGTCAGGAACAATATTAACTGCACCTTCGCCAACTGTTCTACCCTTTAAATCTTCGACTCCACCACGCGCATTTGCAGAAGTATCATCAAACAAAGAACGACAAAAACTACATTTCAATTTTCCCGAAGCAATATCGAGTTTGACGTCGGTCGCCCCACAATGCGGACAGCGATTCGCGCCATTCTTTTCCTGATTTTTCATTGTTGCCATTTTTTATTTGCCCTCTCTTTTTTATTACCAGTCATAATCAAATCCGCTGCTCGAGTCGCTTCCGCCCGAATCCCAACTTCCGCCGGAATCATAACTGCTACCAGAATCCCAACTGCTACCGGAATCATAACTACTGTCAGAATCCCAACTTGAAGAGTTAGAACTCGAGCCTCCGCCACCACTGCTCGGCATGAGCATCGCAATAATGAACAGTATTGCGAAGAAAATGATCATAATAGTCCAGGTGATATTCGAAGTACCGTGATACTTAATGTTCGGATGAGTATAATTTGC
>JAHKZT010000008.1 GCA_020626475.1 bacterium | reverse complement strand
AGCAGCCAGTCGGTATTGCGGAAGATGCTCCAGCGCCAACGCCAGCTCCATTGCCGCAGCCAGAACCGCTACCAGAAGAAGATATGTCCGAGCCAGATCCGCATCCAAATTCATCGGCAATAAATAACGAAAAGAGCCTCACGCCGCCAAGCGAAGCCGCTATGCCGGCAAGAGAGAATGTTGATTATGCCGCCGAAATGGAACAGGCGCTCCAGAGTGCTGTTCCTGCGCCGACGATGGCTCCGACTGAACTTCCAACCGCCGAAATGGCTCCTATTGAAGCACCTGTTGCTCCAATGGAAGCTTATGCTCCAGAAAACGCTGTTCCAGTTGTCCAGGCTCCGGTTATTAATGAGGAAAATCAGGTTGCTGCTGCAATTCCGCCAACCGCAGAATTTCAACCAGTGCCAAATGTAAATCCAGCCCAACCACCAGTTGCGCCAATGGGTGTTGATCCGAATGCTGCTGAATATATTGAACCGCCACTTCCAATGCCTTCCGACGGCTCGCTTTTGCCACCACCGCCAGTTCCATTTAGTCCAGATGGCATGCCAATGCCGCCTGCTGCCGCGCCTGCTCCGATGCCAATGCAACAAGCTGCTCCAGCGCCAACTCCTGAAATGCCAGCTGCCGCACCAAGCGCCCAGCAATACGTCCAGGGCATGCAGGACGATATTCAGGCCGCTGCCGCTATGCAAGCTCCAGTTGAGCCGATTATGCCAGCTGTTTTACAGGAAGAGGATAATACGATTGCGGCTAGCCCAAGCGTAAATGGCGTTAATCCGGTTATGCAGGATCAGGTTTATGCCGATCCGTCCGCCTTCCATATTCCTGGAATGTAAAAAATAAAAATTCAACCAACAAAAAATGGTCGGGGTTAGCAGACTCGAACTGCTGACCTCACGCTCCCAAAGCGCGCGCGCTACCAACTGCGCCAAACCCCGGCCTTTTGCTATTATACTACAAAAATCGCATTTAGCAAAGGGAATAAGGTATAATTATTGGTATGAAGAAGATTTTAGCAACTGGCGGCACGGGCTATATTGGCTCCCATACTGTCGTCGAATTGATCAATAGGGGATACGAAGTCGAAATTATCGACAACCTTTTTAATAGCAAAATTACCGTTCTTAACCAAATCGAGAAAATTACCGGCAAACGCCCGAAATTTTTCGAGGCCGACCTTCTTGATGCTGAGAAGCTCGACGAAATCTTCCAGCAGGGCAACTATGATGCAGTAATCCATTTTGCTGGACTCAAAGCCGTCGGCGAATCTGTAGAGAAGCCAATTCTTTACTACCATAACAATCTCGATAGTACCCTAAATCTGTTGGACGTCATGGGTAAATATGGCGTCAAAGAGCTAATCTTCTCATCTTCTGCAACCGTTTATGGCGAGCAAGATACTCCAGCTTGCGTGGAGACTATGAAAACTGGCGGTGCTATTACAAATCCTTATGGCCGCACTAAATACTTTATTGAAGAGATTATTAAAGATTATGTGGTTGCATACCCGGATTTCAATGCTACGCTCTTGCGTTATTTTAATCCTATCGGCGCTCACGAGTCCGGCCTTATTGGTGAAGATCCAAATGGCATTCCTAATAATCTAATGCCAATTATTATGCGCGTCGCTGATGGCCGTATTGAAAAACTTCAGGTCTATGGCGACGATTATCCGACCGAGGATGGAACTTGCCGTCGTGATTATATTCATGTCGTCGACCTCGCCAAAGGTCACGTTGCGGCGCTGGAGCATATGAAGCCAGGCGTAAGTATTTATAATCTTGGTACAGGCAAAGCAACTAGCGTCAAAGAAATGATTGCTGCTTTCGAAAAAGCAAGCGGTCGTGAGCTTCCGCATGAGTTCACCGCGCGTCGCGCCGGCGATCTTGCTGAGATGTATGCAGACCCGAGCAAAGCAAAAGCCGAGCTAGGCTGGCAAACGGAATTAACTATTGATGACGCAATGCGTGATACAATAAATTATCTAAACAAAGCAAAGGAATCTAATGTCTAAACCTCAGTTTACCTTCAAAAATTATCTTAAAGAGCTCAAGAAATCTTGGCTTCTTCTTGCAATCTTCTTTGTTATTGGTGCCGGTGGTGGCGCATACTATGCCTTCACTAAGCCAACAAACTACGAAGCTTCCGCAAAGTTTTCTGTCTATAATTCAATCGTTAATACTGGCTCCATTACTTCTCCTTATGCGCAGATTGGTAGCTTGCTAGAAAGCGGAGAATTAATTAAAGGTGAATTGAGCGAATATTCTGTAGTAGAAAAGCCATTCGGTGTTTTTGAAGTAGTCGCTACTGCCAGTAGCTCCGACGAAGCAATCAAAACTGCCAACATGGTTATGGATAATGCAGGCGAAGCAATCGCTACTGCTTTCGATGACTATGAAGATTATCGTATCACGATCCTAGCACGCGCGACTGAATCGACTCAGACAATGACGACTAAAAAGCGCATTATTTCGACTGCCGTTGCGGCCTTTGCTGGACTTGCTCTCGCACTAGTTGTAGTTTTTATTAAGTTTGATTACAAAGCCGAAAAATAATTAGATAATAAAATCGTATGGTATGATTGCGTTAAAACCAAGAACGCAGAAATACAGCAAGAAATAAGATATTGCCACCACGCTGCAGACAAGCACGCGGTGGCTTTCTTTTTCAAACAACTGGCAAATCATTTTTCCAAGATATGGAATAATTAAAATCCAGAAGAACATTGCCAAACGCCCAATATAGCCGGAATAGAACCCGATCGCGGAATAAGCAACGCCTAGCAGCATTAGGAGCGCATATTGCTTATCGGTATTTTTGCGCCTGCGTAAGTAATTTGCAATCAGGATGGCGGCAAGTATTGCTGATGCGACGAATTTAATATTAACGATCGATCCTTCAAGCTCCATAAGAGTAGCGTAATGGCGGGGGGATAATATGCCTAGTTTTACTACAAAATCCAACAAGAAAGGAAATGCTGCGACAAACGCGATATTTAGCAAACATAATAATAGACTAAGTGTTCGCCCTCGAATATGTTTAATGATGAATGGCATGACAAAGACGGGAAGCAACAATAGGGAAGAGTAATGTAAAGAGATCGAGAATAATAGCAACAGTGTAGCTGATATAACTCTAGTACGATGATGCTCATTTTGTCTTTTAAATATATACGCTAATGTGAAAACCTGTACGCTATTTGCGGCAAGCTGACGCATCATATTGAGGCTTTCTGGAAATACTATGAAAAGTAGCATCCCGTATATTAGCCATGCGTGTTTTTCGCTGAGTAGTCTAGTTGAAAGAAAAAGAAAGCTCGCCGTAATAACTGCGAAAGACAAAAACATAAAAGAAGTCGGTAAATGAAGCGCATTTCCGATAAAAGAAATAACGACAACGAATGGCTCTAGACTTCCGCTTGTAATGCGTTGTAACGAGGTACTAAATGACTCTCCGCCTACTTCATTATAGAGAGCAGTATATGTTAGCGTGTCTGTGCCAGTGCTATAGCGCAAACCGGCAATAAGCGTTGGAATTAAAATAGCTAATAAAAAATATGTTTTGCGATTCTTTTTTTCGCCTAAATACGCAAAAAGACATGCCGATGAGAATGCGGCAAGATATAGAAGAACGCTGGCGAAAACAGTTAATTGCATAAGATATATTTTATCATATTAAAAGAGCGCCTTGCGGGGCGCTCTTTTCGGCTACATTGCTTCAAACCACCATTCCTGCGCTAGAGTGTTATTGCTCTTATATAATTGTATATTTGTTCCATTGGAAGAACCAGCCCATGCAACATCGAGGACGAATGATTCATCGCACGAGCTACTAATCCTGTAATGTGCATTATTAGTTTTATTAATTTTCCAATATTGTGCGCAAGTATCATTAATTGACCAAATATGTATATTTGATGAATTACGTGTCGTTGCTCCGCTTAAATCTATCGCGCGACCAGAGTTTGGATTAATTATTTGATAGGTATCATTCCGTGAGTTATATTTGATATTAAAAATTTGAGCTGCAGTACTATTCTTTGACCAAGTGTTTATGTTTGTACCGTTCATTTTGCCGGCATAGGCGACATCGATTACGTAATTATCTTTAATCGCAGAATGAATAATATAGTTGCCGTCCTTGACTAGAGGAGATTCTGGCGTAGTGGGCGAAGTATTATCTAGAGCTTGAACACTATCTTCGCTCGCTTTGGTGGTTGGCGTATTGTCGGGATCTGAGACAGTGGATTCTTCGCCGCTTTTGTCGATATTCAATAGCCATGCTTGCGCATTAGATCCATTAGCATTCCACAATTGAACATTTGTCTGGTTTGCAGTGCTTGCATTAACAATATCGATTGCATACGAAAGATCGCAAAGAGAATAAAAAACGTGGCTGTTATTAGAATTATTTTTTAGAATTAAGAAACGTTGAGAGCAAAGCTTCTTATCTGAGGAAACTACGATATTACTGCCATTCTGCGGCTTTTCGCTGTCGATGCTTAATATTGTGCCGTGATTACTTTTGATAATATACGAACTAGAGTCACTATCTAATGATATGCTGAAAGTTTGAGCTGTGGTATTATTTGCAAGGTTTACATCGATATTTGTATTTTCATTAGGGTTATTATGATATAAATCTAGAAGCAGATCTTTTTTGAGTAGACTTTCAATAGTGTAGTTATTATTGGGGATTTTCTCTTTTATGACAGGAATCAGTTTAAGCGGAGTGCTATTTTGACTGCCATATACATCTAGGACAATGTCATTGTTTTTGGAGATCGATAGAACGTATGACGGAGCTAAAACACTAGAAATATAATAGTTGCTAAAACCGTCAGAATATATATACCATTTTTGAGCATTCGAGCCGTTGTTTGTCCATTGTTGAATTTTTGTACCAACGGTTGCATTTGCGTACGGAATATCTAGTGCGAGCTTCGAAAAAGAGTTAATAATAGTATAGCTATTGTCTGTATTTTTTCTAAAACTGAATATGTTGCTGCCGTTGCTTAAGTTATCGGCTACAATCGATGAGCCGGCCTTATCGCTATCTCCGGATATATGCAATGATTTCGTTTTGTCTGTCGATAAAATTTTGTAATCATAATCCGGGATTGTTCTCTTGGCGGCATTGAATCCGTGCGTATCGCCGAACCATTCACTAAAGTACATGAAGAAGTTTCTGTTGCCATATGAACCGCAAGTTGCGGTGCCAGGATAATTGCGCAAAGCGGCATCGTTCGGTGTATATGGAGTGTAGATGTAGAGGGAAGTAGTGGCGAGGTTTTCTAGGTAGACGCTCTTTCTGCCGCAAGAGGTAGTTGGAGAGTAGAGGATTGAATTCGTTGCGTATGGGCGATAGTTATAGCTATAAATATGTTCCTTGTAGTAGTTGAGCTGCCATGCTGCCATTTCGACCTGGTTATAAAAACCGAAATATTTTGAATCGCAAGGCGCAGTGTCTGGGCATGCGTAACCCATGACCGTGTTGTACTCATTTTTGAGCGGCCAGTTGTCTCCCCAGACATAGCTCTCTTTCTTCAATAGAACGAGCAAGACCTGAGGATTGATGCCGTATTTTTGTGACGCATTATAGATAATTTGGGCCGCAGAAATCATGCCGTCTTTAATAACGTTCTTGGTCTCAAATAAGGTTTCATGGGTGGTAGGGTTTTCGTAATAATTCTGAACGCAGACATATGGCGGCTCATGATAGCGCGTGTTTCCGGCGGCGCGCATTTGGCGTGCGTATTCTGCGCGAGTCGTGCTAGCCGGAACGGCTTTGCCGTTAATATAGCGCCCAGATCCAACAGCGCCAGTGCCCCAAGTATCGCAAGCTGGCATGTAGCGATTTAGGTGCGCCTGAATTTCGGCCACGGTCATGGTGTTCTTGTTGTAAAAAACGCCATCATCAATAATATTTCCAGCTTTAAAATCTAGCGCCGAAATAGCTTCGGATGTCGGCGTATTGTAAATAGCGGCACCGAAAAACACAGCTAAGAAGGCTATGCCTGCTAGGATGCTACTGAATCGTAATGCTTTGTGTTTCACTCTCGCCCTCCGATAGATTAGATTTGTATTGTATTTTCACTTGCCAAGTCCCCGTAGTGAATTTTGCTTTGTCGACGCGAACCGTTTCGCATGAGATATAGCTTGGATTTGGTAGTATTCCTGCACTTGCAGTAATATTTGTGTCGCCTTTTGAGAAGATATAGGTACAAGTGCCGCCTGACTCGTTGATATTATAAATTGCGCCACCGGCAGCAATTTTGCCATCTTCTTCAGATACGAAGCTTATTACTGGTTCTGCGATATTTTTGCCGCTTTCGTCTTGCTTAGTCTGAGACTTTACTTTTTCGTCTGCCTCCATGCGGTCTTTGGCGTCATTACTAGACTTGGCGACTTTATCCTCATCCTTAAAGTCCTCTTCGGTCTTTAGTTCAGTATCGGCAGTATTTTGATCTAATGCATTGTCCTGATTGCTTTTAGAATTGTCAGATTTAATTTGCTTAATAAAAACTATCACGCCAAAAGTGAGTGCCGCAATTAATAAGACGGAAAGAATAAAGATAATAATATTTTTTGATGTATTTTTGTTTCGTTTTTGTTTTTTGACCATAGGCTTTTCACTCCTGTAAACATTATATACATATCTTGTCGCAAAAATCAATTATTGCATAAGCGCTATGTGGTATAATTATGGGTAATATGGCGTTGGGCGATGAAGACTATTCCGGTGACTATACCGATTCTGGTGATTCGAATTTTGGTGACGACCTTAGTCGCTATTCTCAGGATGCGCAAGATTATATTCGCAATAACGCCCAGACCCGCATAAATGGCAAACCTGTTGGCGATGATGGTAAAAATACTGCCGGTTTTGGCAAGTTTGGCCAAAAAACTGACGAAAATGGCAACAAGAAATGGGGCTTGCTCAAAAAAGGTGAAGATGACGCCAGTAAAAAACCGAATACTAATGGTAAAGGCGGCGACAAAAAAGCCTCTCTCGGTGAGAAAGAAAATAACGTTGAATCCGACGACCAGTCTACTGCCGGTAAGTTTAAAAATGCCGTCCAAGGCATTAAAGATATAAAATCCGGCAAAATTGGTAAGGGTAAGGGTAAGCTCAAAAAGGCCGGCCCACTCATGGCGATTCTCGCTCTCTGTCTCGGCTTCGGCGGCGCTAGCTTCTTTGGCCAGATGGCTATGCCATTCAGCTTAATTTCGCAATTTCAGGAAAATTTCGATTCTATTTCGGTGTCTCAAAATATGCGTTCGAAGAAGTTTCTAAGATGGCAGGCTGCGAAAGAAAGCAATAAAGTTAAAGATTGTATAAAAGCTCATTATTTCAAAGCGGATGAATTCAAAGTGAGTAGTCGTCAAAAGCAGAAGCTCGCAAAATCGGGCATTACTTTCGAAGAAGAAGGTGGCGTCACGGTAATGAAGCATATGCGCTCTAATGGTGAAATACAGACTATTGTAGCCGATCCTGGCCAGGCTGGCGAAGGTCGCATCTACTTTAATGATGCTTTTGAAAACGATGTAGAGTTTCGTACTAGCTATACGGAAGGTGCGCGCACTTGGCGCGGCGCTGTTGGGGCATGGTTCGACTCCAGTATGAATAGTCTCTTAAAGAAACTAGGGGTCCAACGTGGAGTGTGGAGAGAATTCAAGAGTGGAAAGAAACAAGAAGAAGGTATGGCTGATATGAAAAAGACAATATCCGGTGATTCTGATGCTGATTCTGCAGGAGGTAAGGCTGGATCGTCGGAGGCTACGAGAACTGAAACCGGTGAAACAGATGCAAATGGCAATCCTGTATATAAGGAAGAAGTATCTTCTGGCACAAAAGAAGATGTTTCGTTGTCGAGAACTGACGTTGAAACGGATAGCAACGGGAAAATTACTAGTACTGAGGGGGTAAAAACTAAATTGAAGGGAGTTGCTGATGCGGTCGGGAAAATCAAAGGCTTTACTCAGATTGCTACTGGTATATATTGCGGAATACAAGATTTCGTTGGCGCAGTATATGGCATAGTGGCGGCTTATCAGGCGGTTCAGATTATCGGAGTTGCATCGAATGTATTTGAGGGGATTCAGAAGGCGCAAATTGGAGACGGAGCAAGTTCTCCAATCCATGAATTATCTACATCGCTGACTCAAAGAACGGAATCGACCTACGAAGAAGTTAAGAGCGTAAAAGATACAGGTAATGATAATTATGTGGCAGACAAAACTGATTCTACTACGCGAAGTCGTTCGGCTATGGAAGCTAATGCTATTGGTGCCATTTATGGCGGCACGACCGTAGATAACAATGACCCAAGTGTTAAAAGCTTCAATATTAATACTTCATTGAAAAATATGTATACCGGACTTGCTAGTGTCCTGAATGGTTTTAGTGTTAGTGCCTCGGCTTTTCGCAACTGTACGGTGGCAAAAATGGGAGCAGCGGCGGCAGGTGCATTGATAGATACGGGCGTTCTTGTAGCATGTATCTTTACGGCGGGCATTGGATGTCTAGTAGACTTCTTCGTCGAAGAAGCTAGTAGTGCGGCATTTTCGGCTGCGTTTAGTATAGCGATTGGCGTCGCTGTCAGTTTCTTGGTCCCATACGTTGCAAAAATTTTGACAAGAAAAATTGCGACCGAAGTGCTAGGGGAAGATCTTGGCAATGCACTTGTATCGGGGGCGAATATGTATATGGGGAAGAATCATCAATATTCTGGTGGCGCCGTGGCTAATAAGAGTGGATTAATAGCGTATCTGCAAGAGAAAGATAGGGTTGTTGCGGAAAACGCACGCTATGAGCGAGAAACGCGTAGCCCGTTCGATGTTACTTCTAAATATACTTTCCTTGGTAGCTTAGCAAATCAAATGATACCGTTCGCCTCTAGTGCGACCTCATTAACTGGAGCCATTAATGGGATGAGTACGGTAATCGGCGGTGCGGTGAGCTCGCTTTCTCCGAAAACGTCGGCCGTTTCAGCCGCCATTGAGGCGCAGGCAGCTTCGGACAATACGGAAAAATATTGTCCAGATATGGCCGATATTGGCGGCATTGCGGACGCTTTCTGTAATCCATACGTTATTACGGATACTAGTACTATGAATATTCAGCCAGCCGAAGTTGTGAACAGCATAAATGACGATAATCTGGAGGCGGATAATGAAGGTAATCCGGTCGTAAAAGAAGATTCTAAACTAGCAAAATATATTATATATTGCGGCCAGCGTTCGTCTCCATGGGGGGTAGCCGACCAGAATATTGCCGGCGAAGTTGATAAGGCAGGTAATGCCGGTGGGACTGTTGGGAGCTCAATTATCGGCGCTATCCCAATTGTTGGAGATGGCTTTGATATCGCCTCAAATAAACAAAAATATGAGAACATGGGATGGATTAGTGGCGAATCGTGCGTTGTTGGGAATAATAATGGCAATAATAGTTTTGACGAGAGTATTGGCTGGGAAGAAGCAAAGACATACCAGCGCTTTATTGAAGACCAACGCTTAGCAGAGGCTGAGGGTATTATAGAAGAATCGGCTGTTACAAAGTTCGTTTCTAGTTATTACGAAAAACATCCGCTAGATAATTCCTTCGAGGGGCTATTGGCGCGCTATTCTGGCTATACAAAAGATACTGTAGAAAACGTAATAGCCGTTCTCGAGCTATCTAACTGGCTCGCCAACTACGATCCGTCTTCTTGTGCGCCATATGCTGAGAGTCAAATATTAGCCGATGATGATTATAGTGTCGATATAATTGAAAATAAGTTGATTACGTTATCTCCAATTACTATTATTCCAAATAGAGAGTATTATCTAGGACGACGTTATACGGATAATATTACGGCATAAAAAAGGTCGTCTACGTGGACGACCTTTCTCATGTTAGGGAATAAGATATCGTGTGTGCGTATCGACCGTTCCAAGGTGATCTCTATATGTATCCCCGAAAAATGGGATTAATGGATTGATGCCTGGATTATTTGAGTAAGTCCAGATGATGTAGGAGATTAAAACTATGTCGTCGCGCGAAATAGCGCCGCCATTTCCTAAAATCCTATAGTCTAGAGCGCCTTGACGTTCGCTAAACTCTACGGTAAGCGGAGAATGCATTATATCGTTGTCATCGCTATTATAATATGTCCCTCCAGATTCCGTACGATAGGTGATACTCAAACTATAAAACTGTTTTGCGTCCCTTCCGTTTACTGAAACTAGATGGTTATCGTTGTTAGCGAGTTCTATTATAGTCATTAGCTCACCGTCAACTCTTGAATACCAACGAGGTGCATATGACAGACTTTCACTATCGTCTTTTTCGGAATAAATCCCTGATGCCAGCCAGTCATAATCGAACATAAGTTTGTATAGTTCGAAGAATGAACCGTTATCATTGGTCATAATATAGTCGTCTATATTCACGTCCATATTTATAGTAATGCCATCGTACACGGTATACGTATATGCTCCACCCGTAGGCGGGTTCTCGGTCGTGTCATTATCCGATGGTGATTCTTCTGTCGAGCTAGGCTCTTCCGTTGAAGTTTCCGGTATGTCTGCTCCAGGAGCAATGTCATAGCCGGGCTCGTTTGGAATTTCCGTTACTCTTTCTACGGTGTCGTTCTCTTCAGTCACCATTCCTGCACCCTGCTGGGATGCTGTTGTTCCTCCGCAAGCTGTCAAAGTGAGCAGCATGCTAGCTACAGTTATGATACTTATTACCTTCATCCACTTTGAGGTAGTAAGCATTCCGAACATTCTCTTCATCGTCATAAAAATCACCTTCCTTTCAATAGATTCAGACGATTGATAAGACGCGCAAAATAGAATTAAGGATACCTATTTCCTCAAAGTAACTCTAAATGTGCGCTAAGTTGTATTAGATAGCTTCATTATATCACATCTAGCGCAAAAAGTCAATCTATTATATACTTGTATATACATGAATTTCTGGGATAAATTTGAAAAAGGCTTTACTTGTCTCGCTCCGATGGAAGGCGTGACGGATATTGCATTTCGCCAGGTTGTCGCAAAAGCGGCGCGCCCAGACATTTTCTTTACTGAGTTCACGAACGTAAATAGTTACTCTAGCGAAAAAGGCCGCCCAAATGCGCTTGAGCGCCTCAAGTATGAAGCAGAGGAGCGCCCGATTGTTGCGCAGATTTGGGGCAAGAATCCTGAAATGTTTTTTGAGACTGTTCAGGCTGCTAAGGATCTTGGCTATGAGGCTCTAGATATCAATATGGGCTGCCCAGATCGTCATGTCGTAGCGACTGGCGGCGGCTCGGGCCTTATCCGTACGCCAGAGCTGGCGGTCGAGATTTTGCGTGCTGCGCAGAAAGTTGAGGGCATCACTATTTCCGTTAAAACTCGTCTCGGCTACAGTAAACTCGACGAATGGAAGACTTGGATCGGCACGCTATTAAACGAACACCCAGCTGCGCTCACGGTTCATCTTCGCACGAAAAAAGAAATGTCTAAAGTCGACGCACACTACGAGCTCGTGCCAGAAATTGTCGCGCTCAAAAACGAACTTTCGCCAGAAACCAAACTCATTATTAATGGCGATATTAAGTCTGCTACTGAGGCTGCGAAATTTGTAGAGCAGGGCGCGGACGGCATTATGATTGGTCGCGGTGTATTTCAAAATCCATTCTGCTTCGAACGCGAACCAAAAGAGCATAGTCGCGAAGAATTGCTCGACCTTATGCGCTACCATCTCGATCTCTACGAAAAATACGGTCTTCAACCATACGACCCGCTCAAACATTTTTACAAGATTTATATTAATAATTTTCCGGGCGCCAGCGATTTACGCGCCGAGTTGATGCTAACTAAATCCATCGCCGAAGCCCGTGCGATTATTGACAAGCTATGAAACCGACTGTCGTACTAATTCATGGACTTCGCGGCACGCACCATGGCATGTCGGCAATTGCGCGTGGTCTCGAAACGCGTGGTTATGAAGTTTTAACACCAGATCTACCGGGCTCGGGCGATCAAGCAGATATTGCGCAGAAAGACCTCAATGCTTACGCGAAATGGCTTCATGAATACATCTCGAAAATCCCACATAAACCGTATATTATTGGCCATTCAATGGGTTCAATCATCGTTTCGCATTATCTCGAAAAATATCCAGACGATGTTCGCAAAAAAGTAATTTTAATGTCACCGATTTTTCGCACTAAAGCCGGCCAGCATAGCAGTAATTTTATGTATGCAATGGCGAGCGGCGCACTTCATATTTTGCCGAAACGTCAGCGCTTTAAGCTGATGAAGAGCAAGATGGTCTCTTTCTGCATCTCGCACTATCTTACCGCCGACCGCGCTCAGCAGAAACAGATTGATCAACTTCATTATCTTTATTCTGGCCGTTTTGCTTCGGCGGACAGCCTTTTGATTGATATGGAAATTTCCATGAAGAGCCAGACGAAGACTCCGACGAACAAGCAGGTCCTTTATGTTATCGGAAACAAGGACCGTCTAACGAAAGCCGTCTTGGCGCGCTCCGTTGCCGCAGAGCAGGGCGCACAATATATGGAACTTGTCGGTACCGGCCACCTACTTAATTACGAACGCCCAACTGTCGTCGCCGATGTTATCGACGAATTCATCCGAAACTAAGCCGATTTTTTAGTGTTGTATAATAGTAGCAATGAAAATTGTTATTTCTACTGATATCTACTACCCGATGATAAATGGCGTGGCGGTTTTCTCGCGCAATCTCGCTGCTGGACTCAAAAAACGCGGCCACAAAGTTATGGTTCTTGCGCCAAGTATTGATGGCGAATTTCATATCGAAAAAGACGAGGAATACGGTTTTACGATTGTACGTCTAAAATCCTTCAAAGTTCATGTATATCCAGATCAGATCAATAAAGTTCCTGAAGCAAAAGATTTTCTTGGCGTTAAATTGCCGAAAATTTATTACAAGAACGGTCTAAATGTCAGTCTTAATTGTTATTCTACGATTAAGAAAATTCTCGACGATTTCCAACCAGATATTATTCACGACCAGACTCCTGGTCCAGTCGCTTTGGCGGTTTTTCGCTACGCAAAGAAGCGCGATATTCCGCTCGTTTCGACCGATCATGCTTACCCAGATAATTTAACGCAGCAGCTCAAGCTCCCGAGGGTCGCCAAAAAGCCAATTAATTCCATGATGAATAAATATTTCGTGAGTTTTTTGAAGCGCAGCGAGTATGCCACGATGCCAACCGAGCAGGCAGTCGCCGATTTGATCCCGCAAAAGCGCAAACCATTCAAAGTTCCTGTCGAGGCACTTAGTAATGGTATCGATCTTTCGCGCTTCGCAAAGGGTCGCGCAAACAAAGAAATCTACGAAGAATACGGCATCCCAAAAACAAAGCCTATCGTGCTTTATGTCGGTCGCGTCGATCCAGAAAAATCACTTGATATTTTAATGGACGCATTTATTGCGGCGCAGAAAAAAGTGCCCGATGCACATCTAGTTGTTGTTGGTGACGGTACGGCTCGTCCAAAATTGGAAGCACAGATTGCCAAAGCCGGCATTTCCGACCACGCACATTTTCTCGGTCGCGTGATTGGCGACAATCTTCCGCAGCTATATCGTACCGGTACTGTGTTTGCGATTACGAGCAAGACCGAAACGCAGAGTATTGTTCTAATGGAAGCAATGGCGAGCGGTCTTCCGTGTGTTGCCGTTGATGCTGGCGCCATTCATGAGCTCGTAAAGACAAACAAGAATGGTTACTTGTGCAAAGCAGACGATGTTAATGCGGTGGCAAATGGATTGGTAAAAATTCTCACCGACAAAGAACGCCAAAAGAAGATGTCCGACGAGAGTGTTAAGCGCGCCGCTAAGCATGATATTAGCCACACACTCACTCGCATGGAAGAAATATATAACCAAGTTCTAGATAATCGCGAAAGGGAATTATAGATGGCTATTCCGAAAATAATTCACTATGTTTGGTGTGGCACGAAAGAGATGCCAGAAAAAGATAGGAAATATCTTGAGGGTTGGAAAAAACTAAACCCAGACTACAAGATTAAATGCTGGTCAGATAAAGATATCGATTTAGATAAATATCCACTCGCAAAGCAAGCTGTCAAAGAAAAGCGTTGGTCGCTCGTTTCTGATGTTTTGCGCGCCTACGCCGTCTACACTGAGGGCGGGTTTTATCTTGATACTGACGTAGAATTGCTCAAATCTCTCGACGAATTAACGAAGTATGATGCGGTAATTGGTTGGGAATCGAACTATTGGTTTTCTACTGCAGTATTCGGCGCAAAAAAGCATTCGCCGTGGACAAAAAAAGTTCTCGAGCGTTACGAACATGCTCAGCCAAAAAAGAAACTCAATACCAATGATTTTTTGAAAGCGGTGCACGCGGTAGCAGTGTATGCTCGCGACATTTGGCCAATCGAACAAGACGGCAAAACTCGTACTTATGGCGAGAAAAATGAACTTGCAGTATTTTCGCGCGAATATTTCAGCCCAAAGCACTATATGACGGGTAAAGACGAACGTACGAAAAATACCATTGCCTATCATCACTATGCTTCAACCTGGCATACGCGCACAGAGGCAATTAAGAATAAAATTACCCTCACTAGCTATAAAGTTTTAGGTCCAAAACTGTTTTCAAAACTCGAACGTCAATTCGCGCGTAATCTCGAGAAAAAGATTCGTAAAGAGTTGTCGTAGTATAATATCTCTATGGCGAAGTCCAAGAAACCAAAACTAGCGCAAAAAGTTGTTAATCGTCGCGCGCATTATGACTACAATCTCTCCGACAAACTTGAAGTCGGTATGGTTTTGACGGGCCCGCAAGTTCGCCTTATCCGCGATCATCACGCTCAGCTCAAGGGTACTTATGTCACGCTCAGACGCGGCGAACTATTTCTATTAGGTCTTACGCTCGGTACGGAAACTGAGCAGGATATCAAATTGCTTGCAACTAAAAAGCAGATTGCCGGCCTTGACCGCGCAAAACAGCAGGGCAATACTATTGTTCCGGTCGAGCTTCTCCCAGGCAAACGCCATATTAAGCTCATCATTGCCGTCGGCGAAGGTAAGAAGAAATTTGACAAGCGTCAGACTATCAAAAAGCGCGACCTCGACCGCGAGTCCAAACGTTTCCACTAAAGAGATAATTATGGTATAATATATCTTTGTAAATAACATTATTTTTTATTGGAGTAAAAATGAGAGCCCTCGCAAAAGATCTAACTGTCAAATCTGGAAAAGTTCAATTGGCCGGCTGGGTAAATTCCCGTCGCGATCATGGCGGTCTCATTTTTATCGATTTGCGCGATCACACTGGCGTTATTCAGCTCGTTATCGATCCGCAAACCAAGGAGGCTTTCGAGCTTGCCGAGCATCTTCGTGATGAATTCGTTATCCGCGCAGAGGGCACCGTTAGAAAGCGCGGCGAAGGTCTCGAAAATCCAAATATTCCAACTGGCGATATCGAGGTTGTTGTCGAATCCATGGAGCTCTTAAACCGCTCCGAGGCTCTTCCTGTTTCTACTCATGACGAGGGCACCGAGACTGGCGAGGAACTCCGCCTTAAGTATCGCTATCTCGATCTCCGCCGTCCAAGCATGCAGGCACGTCTTGCGCGCCGTAGCGAATACTATCGCTTCATGCGCGAATATATGCACGAGCATGATTTTATTGAGGTTACTACTCCGATTCTTGCAAACTCCAGCCCAGAAGGCGCCCGCGATTTTATTATTCCATCTCGCCTTCGTCCAGGTCAGTTCTATGCTTTGCCTCAGGCACCACAGCAGTTCAAACAGCTTTTGATGGTTGGTGGCGTGCCACGCTATTATCAGATTGCTCCATGTTTCCGCGATGAGGACCCACGCGCCGATCGTCTCTATGGCGAGTTCTATCAGCTCGACTGCGAGATGTCTTTCGTTGAGGATGGCGAGACTGTCCGCAAAGAAATGGAGCCACTCATCAAGAAGCTCGCTACTGAATTCGGCAAAAAGAAACTTATTTCCGAAGAAATCCCACGCATTCCATACCAGGAGTCCATGGAGAAATACGGTGTCGACAAGCCGGATCTTCGCTATGGCATGGAGCTCATCGACCTTACCGACGATTTGAAAGATACTCAGTTCGCAGTTTTCGCAAAAGCCGAATGTGTTAAGGCTATCTGCGTTAAAAATGGCGCAGAGCTCAGCCGTTCCCAGATTGATAACTTTACTGAGCAGGCTCGCAAGCTTGGCGCTGGTGGTCTTGCATATCTTACTTACACTCCAGAAGGCATCAAGTCTCCAATCGCTAAATTCTTGAGCGAAGCAGAGCTTAACGCTATTACTGAAAAAACTGGCGCAAAAGCAGGCGATGCTGTCTTCTTTGGCGCTGACACTCGCGTTAAAGTAAACAAGGTTCTCGGTCAGCTCCGCATCGCATTTGCAGATCATTTCAACCTCAAGAACCCAGACGAAGTCGCACTTTGTTGGATCGTCGACTTTCCATTCTACGAGTGGGATGACGGTGCAAATAAACTCGACTTTGGTCACAACCCATTCTCGATGCCAAAAGGCGGTCTTGCTGCGCTCGAAGCTGCAAAGACAGACGAAGAAAAACTCGCTATCGTTGCTGACCAGTATGATATGGTTATGAACGGCTACGAAATTTGTTCTGGCGCAGTTCGCAACCACAACCCAGAAATCATGTACAAAGTCTTCGGCATTCTTGGCTATGATGAAAAGTACGTCGAAGAACGCTTCGGCGGTATGCTTAATGCCTTCAAGTTTGGCGCACCTCCACACGCTGGTTGTGCCTTTGGCATCGATCGTATCTTCATGGTTCTTGAAAAGACCGAAAACATCCGCGATATCGTTGCCTTCCCGAAGAATGGCTCTGGCGTCGATCTCATGATGGGTGCGCCGTCGGTTGTCGACGATTATCAGATTACCGACTGCCATCTCCAACTCATTCCAGAAGACGAAGAATAATATATAATAGTTATATGAAGAAATTCGCTCTCATTGTAGCAATTATTCTTGTCGCCTCGGCGGTAAATCCTGTTTCTGCCAAGACTCTCGGCGAAGAGCAGAAGGGGCTTATTTCTACGAGCTGCTCCAGCCTAAAACTTCAGCTCAAACGCATTCAGAAAAGCGATGCGCGCAATCGCGTCCATCTTGGTGCGCAGTACGAATCTATCTCAACGAATCTAATGATGAATCTCAATCTTCGCCTCGTCAAAAACAATATGGCGAGCGCCGAGATTGCAGAGCAGCAGACGACTTTTATGTCTGAGCGCGACCGTTTCAAGAATGACTATATCGGCTATTCGCAAGAGCTCGAGAACTTAATTAATATTGATTGTAAGACTGAGCCGCAAAAATTCTACAACCAGCTCAAAAAGACTCGTACCAAGCGAGAGGACGTCGATAAAAGTATCAAGCGCCTAAATGAAATTCTCGGTCGCCATCGTCAATCGATTCGCAATTTGCGTGAGGAGCTCGCGAAATGAAAGAAGACAAACCAATTCGCGGCGGTCGCAATCTGATTATCCTCGGCCTTAGTGCCACTGTTATCGCTTTAATCTCTACGGCAGTAAGTCTGCAGGTTTATCGTAATACTGGCGATATTTATCTCGATCGTTCTCGCCCGGGCTACATTTTTGAAGACGAAAAACACAGCGAAGAAGACGACCAGAAAGAGACTTTCTCTAACGAGGGTGAAGTTACCGACAAAACCATTGATGAATATCTAAAAGAATACGACAAAATCGTAGAGCGTATTAGTAATAGCTCTGACGATTT
>JAHKZT010000079.1 GCA_020626475.1 bacterium | reverse complement strand
AGTAAATAACATAGTCGCCATCCGCCGCACCAGAATCATCAATTGTGTAACGCACATCATCCGTAGACAATTCAATCCGTGCTTCTGGCTTATCTACATGAAGATAAAGTCTGACCTCCTGCACCAAGCGCGACACGTTATATACGCCATCTACATAACTTGCGCGAATGAGCTTGTTATAATTCTCATTGCCATCATAAACAGCGCCAGGCTTTACATAATGCTCAAAACTACCCTTAAAGAAGGCACCTCCAGCACTTTCGTTGGTCGGAGCATCCACATCGACTTTCGCCGTCTCGTTATAATCGCTCAAACTTAGCGTTGCCGTAATCGCATCTTCGATATATGTCAAATCTACAACCGTATCCAAACGCACCTTAATATTAACAGTTACCGCATCCGTACCGTCGGACATATAATAAGTGCGCGAACCAGAGTCTGCGAATGTCCATCCTAGTACTGTTTCATGATCAATGCTAGTCTTCTCTATGCCGTTAACTCCCTTGCTCGTATCGAGTTGGGTACGCAAGTTTCTGTCCTCAGACGCATCGTCCACCCATGCCATACCTAACGGCAAAGAAATCGTCAACTTCTTGGCGCCAGACTCTGCGGACGATAAATCACTTACAGCAATCTTCGCATCATAAATAACCGACGTCGCGCCGTAGCTTCCAGAACGAGTATAGCTAAAATCAGCAACCGCATTATCGATGCCAGGAGAAAAATCAATTTCACCATTATCTGCTTTGATTGTTGCGTGCAAATATTTCGCCTCCGCGCGCGCAATTATCGGCTTAAAAACCAAGAAGCCAAATAGCGCTAGCGCAAATAAAATACCAGCACTCAATAACTTCTTTTTGTCTCCCCTATTTTTTCTTTTCTTGCAAGTAAATTTCATATTAAACAAAAATGATTAATGTTGATCTTTACTCACACATTCCACTTACGCTTATTATACTATATGTTTCAAAAATTCGACAGATTTTCATGATATAATAAAACCTAGCTGTGGGGCGTTAGCTCAGCTGATAGAGCGCGGCATTCGCATTGCCGAGGTCGCGGGTTTGATTCCCGCACGCTCCACCATTTTTTTATTGTCTTTTATTTGCGCCTACTAGCCACAAAACCAAATCCAAAGACAAAAAAATAACACCTTTCGGTGTATTTTTCGTAAGTGGCGGGCCCGACGCGACTCGAACGCGCGACCTCCTCCGTGACAGGGAGGCGCTCTAACCAACTGAGCTACGAGCCCTTACCTTTCATAGTATATAGGATTTTAACAAGAAAATCAAGCAGTTTATGATATAATAAATCTATGCCGTTGTAGCTCAGCTGGCAGAGCAGCTCATTCGTAACGAGCAGGTCGCTGGTTCGATCCCAGTCAACGGCTCCATTTTAGACAAAAAAGACCCCCCTTAGGGGATTTTTTGTTGTCCGCCCTACTCTGGCAATTCAAACAGAGGTAACTCGTCTAGTTTATACTCTGCGATCTGAGTTCTACGTAACTGCGAGCAATACGCACCGCAGCCCAAGGCTTTACCAATATCTTCCGCCAAAGTGCGAATATAAGTGCCGCTCGAAACATGCGTCCTTATCTTTAATTCCGGTTTTGAATAACTAATTTGCTCGAGCTCATAAATCTCCACCGTACGTGTCGGCATCTCAACTTCTTCACCCTTACGCGCCAACTTATAGGCTCTCTGACCATTAATCTTAATCGCCGAGAAGATTGGCGGACGCTGCTCGATTTTACCCGTAAACTGCTTCAAAACTTCCGCAATCTGTTCTTCGGAGGGCAGTTCTGCGCCAGTAGCCGTAATTTCACCCTCAGGATCCCCCGTCGTCGAAGTCTCGCCTAGACGAATCGTTGCCTCGTAGACCTTATCTTTCTTCGTAAGCTCAGGCGCTTTCTTCGTCGCTTTTCCAGCCAGCAAAATAAGTAACCCAGTCGCGAACGGATCCAAGGTGCCAGTATGTCCTACCTTCACCTTATGCCCCTCACGCTGTGACAAAATTCTGCGCACGCGCGCAACCGCGCCGAAGCTAGTCATCCCAGCCGGCTTGTCTACGTAGATAATTTCTTCCATTAATCGTTAATTGCGGATATGTATTTGCTTAGAAAGACCTTAAGGAGATCCTCGTCTTTCACATCGTCAATTCTATCATAAACTGCACCGTTCTTGATATAAACGAAGTCCGGAGCGTTATCGCCGATGCCAAGAAGCTTCTTTGCGCGAACATCATCCGTATCCTCATCTACCTTAAAATCGTAGCGATAAATGCCGAGGTCGCCCTCAACGAGATTGCCAACACGGCGTGCGAACGCATCACTATTAATGTCGTTCTCTTCACCGATAATCAAGAAGCCGTTCTTATTCGTAACCATATCAATCGTCGCGCCAGCAGACAACTTAATAAAACCGTTATCATCCTTCTTCTCGTCTTTCTTAGCCGCCTCAAACTTACCGTTGTAAATGTAAGTTGCTGGGCGGAAGATATCGCGCACCGAACGATTAAAGCTAACTGAGATAACGAGCACGGTCAAGGTAGCAACCAACATACCAATCAAAAGATAAACTGGCAACTGGCTATGACCATTACAGCTACAATCTTTACAACTACACTTATCACCGCAACCACACTTCTTAGCCTCAACAGCCTTCGTAGTCGTCTTTGGTGCCGCTTTCTTAGCAGTCTTTTTCATAGTTTTCTTCGCTGGCATAAAAATCTCCGATAAAATACTTATGTTTATTTTAGCACAAC
>JAHKZT010000078.1 GCA_020626475.1 bacterium | reverse complement strand
TTGCGAAGGCTATAATCGAGGAATTGGCCGCTCTTGAGATGAAGGCCTAGGATGTCCTGAAGATCATTATTGGTTGCAACGATAGTGGTTGACTGGTAGGCTTTGCCGGCAATTGTGATTGCAGAGCTGCTGATTGCGATTGGAGCAACGGACTTTACTTTTTCAACCTCTTTGATTGCAGAGATGTCTTCGAGTGTAAGGTTTGACTTTGAGTACTGGCTGGTGCTCGTGAGCTCGTCGATAATGCTGTCGGCGACTTCTTTGCCATTGCTTGGACGAACGAGAATAAGGTTGGCGTTGTCTTTGTCGCTGCTCGCACTGATGAGCTGATTGATGCCGCCAGTGAGGGAAAGAATTAAGACGATGCTAGCAACACCAATGGCGATACCGAGCGCAGAAAGGAAAGTGCGAGTGCGGTTTTGGCGCAAGCTATCAACGGCAAGGTGAAAATGGGTGTTTAGAAGGAATCTCATTTTTTCGCTCCTTTCTTTTTGGTGGATTTTTTCTTGGCAGATTTCTTGCCGGATTTTTTGTTCGTGCCAGATTTCTTAGCGGTTTTTGGAGCTTCTTCTTCTGCGGTTTTGGTAATCTCTTCGATTTTTTCGTTTAATTCTTCGGTGACTTCTTCAGTAGTAGAAACATTTTCGCCGGAGACAACGACATCGCTTTCGGAAGTAATTTCCATTTGGATAGGGTCGCGGGAAGGGAGAACTTTGACGGAAATCTTTTCGTTTTTGCCGCCACGTGGAAGGTCGGAATCGTCGACGGTCTTGATGTCGGTGTCGATTTCACCATCGAGCATATTGATAACGCGAGTAGCGTAGGTGGTAAGTGCGGGGTTGTGAGTGACCATGATGATGGTGTTGCCCATAGAGTGGATCTCTTGGAGCTCTTCCATGATAATGTGACTGTTGCGGCTATCGAGGTTGCCGGTAGGTTCGTCGGCGAGGATGATGCTAGGGTTAGCAATTAAGCTGCGGGCGATTGCGACGCGCTGCTGTTGACCGCCAGAGAGCTGGTATGGCATGTAGTATTCGCGCTCGCGAAGATGAAAATGTTCAAGAATGTTGTCAGCCATGCGAAGACGACGGGATTTGCGGCAGCCGGAATAGATGAGTGGAAGGGAAACGTTCTCAAGAATGGAAAGATTTGGAACGAGATTGAAATTCTGGAAGATGAAGCCGATTTCTTTGGCGCGGAAGCGAGCTTTCTTGCTAGAAGAAACGCGTGCAACGTTTTTGCCGGCGAGGATGTATTCGCCGGAGCTGGCCTGGTCGAGGAGGCCGATGATATTTAGTAGGGTGGTTTTGCCACAGCCGGAAGGACCCATGATCATGATGAACTCGCCGCGCTTGACGGTTAGGTCAAAATTGCGGAGTGCATATGATTCTGCGTCGCCAAAGCCGTAGCGTTTCGAGACACCCTTTAGCTCGATGATGGTTTCGTTATCTTGATTTGGCATTTTACCCTAAAAAAATAATTACGTTTGATGTTGCGATTTAAGTTAATTATACGCTGTTTTTGACCTAAAAGAAAATGCTAGTGCAAAGAAAAAGCCGGCCATTTTGGCCGGCGCTGGTTTAGGCGCAACTAGCATCGAAAAGTTTAACTGCTTCCGCCGTAGATGCGTCGATAGTCAATGAGGCTGGTGCTTTGATGGGATTTATGGTAAGATAATTGGAGCTGGAGAGGTGTCCGAGTGGTTGAAGGAGCACGCTTGGAAAGCGTGTAGGGTCGCAAGGCTCTCGCAGGTTCGAATCCTGTTCTCTCCGCCAGAATTTGAAATATGAGAAAACGACCCCAATGGGGTCGTTTTTTAGAATTGCAGTTTTTCGATTTCGTTCAGGAAGAGTTCGGCGCCTTTGAGTGTGATTTCTTCGAGCTCTTTTGGCGTAAAAGTGTCGAAGTCGCCTTGCCTTGGGGAGCTGAGATAGTGCTTTGCTTCTTCGTGCCAGTTTCTCTTATTGCGGTCATCAAAGACAGGAACGCCGGTAAATGGGACTTTTTCTGGAAGATTGAGGAAATTGTCCGGCAGCAAATTATCTTTGACGAGCAGGGCGTTACCGGCGCTGTACGCGCCGTAGAGGCCTTTGCTAGATAGAAAGACATCGCTTTTGTAAATGCGGTCATGATAGAAGTCAATTACTCGGCCGTTGAATACTAGAATGTAGCGCTTAGATAAGTGCGTAGTTATGAAGTAATGGTCGAGAAAGATGTGACAGTAGCATCCAAGCAAAAGCGGCGAGAGGCGAGAAAACAGCAAGCGTTTTGCCTGGTTGAGGTCGGGAACCTCCCATCCGTTTGCGTGAAGCTGGCGGAAATGAGATTGATCTTTGTCTCTCGCGAGGTCTGGGATGAGGCTACCAAGAAGGAATGCCTCACGATTTGCTGAATCTTGGAGATCTAAACGATTTTTTAAAATATATTCACTGCAAGCGAAATGATACAAAAAACCTGGCATCCTATCACCTCCTATCTATAAGTGGATTTTGCCGATTTTTATGGGAGTGATTATAACAGATTTTATGGTAGAATATAATCATAAGTATTTTGGGTGAGGAAAAATGAATCCACAAGAACAATATCCACAAGGTTATGGTGCACCGGTTGGCCAACAGGGACAGCCGAATTTTATGAATGCTGTTGAAAATGCGGCACCAGGCCAGCTCGATGTGAGCGTTTCTAAAACTGGTAGTACGCAGATGAATGTAGTGAACGCAGTGAATGCGAACGGCGTCGTGAGCGGTCGTAAGGTCGTCGACTATATCTGGCAGCGTGTTGCGA
>JAHKZT010000077.1 GCA_020626475.1 bacterium | reverse complement strand
GACCTTTTTCGATCTTTTTTGACTAGCCATAAATTACAAGTTCTATTGTAGCAGATTTAAGTTAAAAAGTAAAGATTATTTTATTACCGCACGAACGATAATTATTGAATTAAATGTAGATGAGTTTTCATTGGCACGACGCGCAGAGATTAATGCGAGCGTTTCCTTGTCATCGATCCGCTTTTGGGCGAGAGGAAGTTTATTCGCGGCCTCTTCTTTATCGATAATTGAGACTTCGCGCACCTCATAACTAAACTTTTCGCCATCGCCGCGTTCTAGGCCGATCGTATCGCCCTTTTCGAGACTGTCGAGATTCGCAAAAGCGCCAGCTTTCGTTAATCCCTGGCTAATCCCGCTAATCAGGATATTATTACCTTGTCCTGGGTTGCCGGAGCCACTATACCATGAGACATCATAGATATTGTCCGGAACGGGCATGATATACTCTACAACATTGCTATCCTTGACGCGAGCCTTCAGAGTGAGGCGTTCAATCGTTAAATAGCGTGGAGACGTCGTGTATGTCTGATATTTATTAAGATCTTCTTCGCTAGGCATATCTTCGCTTGGATTAGCAGCATCGGCGAGTTCGGTAATTACCGCTTGTTGCGGTTCGCGCGTTTCCGCACTCTTGTTCTGATAGTAGCTGTGTTCCCAAACGAGGATCTTGATAAGGCAGGTAATTAATATAAACAGCGCTATAAAGCCGACGGTTTTTGTTATCTTGTTTGCTCTACGATCGATTTTTAAGCCCATCCCGATCTAGCTCCTATTGATAATCGTCGTAGGTTACCATTAAGGCGCGGGAATTGACTTGGCGAATGTTCTCGAGTGCTACAGTAACTACGATGAGAAGTCCAGTACCGGAGACGGAGATACCAAGAGGATATCCGAGTGTTTGAATGAAAATGTAGTCTGTGATGTATGGAAGCATGGCGATAAGGCCAAGTGCTAATGCGCCAAAGAGATTGAGGCGGTTTACGGTACGACTAAAGTATCTTTCAGTGCTCTTACCCGGACGTACGCCTTCAATAAAACCACCCTGCTTTTGTAGATTCTCTGCGATTTCCTGAGAGTTGAATACGATACTGGTGTAGAAGTATGTAAACATTACGACGAGTACGAAGTAGACTGCTGGGTAAATGAAGTCTTTGCCCTGAAGACCGACACTAGAATCGAAGTTCTGTGCGCTTGGGGCCGAGAACCAGGAAACGAGGTTTTTGCCGACTTCGCTAGCTGGATCTGCGTTCTGAATAAGCTGTCCAACGAATGCTGGGACAGACAAGAATGCGACTGCAAAGATAACTGGAACAACACCTGCTGCGATGAGCTTAATAGGCATAATCGATTTGATGCCGCCGTAAGCAGAATTGCCGCGTACGCGCTTAGCGTAATTAATCGTAATAATGCGCTGTGCTTCGTTAACTTTGACGAGGAAGTATAGAACAATGATTAAGCCAATGCCGAGAGCTAGCATAATCGCTGCCATCTGTGGATTGACCGGAAGGTTGAGCCAGCCAAATAGGCTAAGGCTGCCTTGGCTCGTATCAAATAACTGGTTGAGCATAGATGCGAATGTTGAAGGAAATGCGGCAATAATACTACAAAGAATGATTGTAGAAGTACCGTTGCCGATACCTTGCTCAGAAATGAGCTCACCAAGCCACATCAGTAGCGCAGAACCTGCAGTCATAGCGGTAACTGCGAGCGCCCAGTTTTCTGCAGACATCGAAACAGTACCAGTCGAAGACTGCGCGAGGACCGTCTGCTGCAAGATAAAGATATATGCAATAGATTGCAAAACTGCTAGAGGAATAGAAGCAATACGGGTCCACTGATTAATCTTTCGACGACCAGTCTCGCCATCTTTACTGAGCTCTTCCATGCTAGGAATAGCTTTGCTGAGAAGCTGCATGACGATAGATGCGGTAATATATGGCGACAAACCGACAAGAATGATGGAAAGATTGGTTAAACCGCCACCAGAAATAAGGTTAATGAAACCGCCGAGGTCCGTACTGTTTACGAGATTATCGACAGCCTGTTTGAAAGTTTGTGTATCGCCGAGCGGAACAGGGATGTGCGCCAAAATACGATAAGCGACGAGAATTCCGAAAACGGCCAAAATGCGTTTGCGCATGTCTTTGTTCTTGAAAGACTTAAAAATGGTCTTAAAATTCATGTTACCTCTTGTTTACTTCTCTTATAATACCACAAAAAGCACCCCCTGTGGGAGTGCTTTTGCTATTTTTGCGAAAAGTCGACTATTTGTCTTCTTTGTTCTGCTTTTTGCGAGCAGGAACTGCGACCTTCTTGAAGCTACCGCCAGCTTTCTTGATGGCTTCGATAGCGGTCTTGGAAGCAAACTGAGTCTCGAGCTCGATCTTTGCTTTCAATTCGTCGCGTAGGATAACTTTAACCTTTGCGTAAGGATCTGCGATGAGATTCTTGTCGGCAAGGATAAAGTTGTCAACTTTGCCGCTAAGCTCGTTGAGGGCGTCAGTGTAGACAACCTGAGCTTTGGCATGAATGGACTTAAAGCCTTTCATCTTTGGCACTGCCTGCATCATAGCGCGTTGGCCACCCATGAAGGTAGCTGGGAGCTTATGATGGCCAGTACGAGATTTCTGACCTTTAGTACCACGACCAGCAGTCTTACCTTGGCCAGCAGAGATACCACGGCCAACGCGTTTGCGATTCTGGTTGCTGCTAACTACTAATTCGTTGTATTTCATTACTTAGCCTCCTTTTCGTCGGCTTTCTTAGCATTGTTCCATTCATCTTTTGGAACCTGCTGGCGAAGACCTTCGAT
>JAHKZT010000076.1 GCA_020626475.1 bacterium | reverse complement strand
ATGCAGCTTCGCCGCCTCCAGGGACTAGAGCGCGATAAGATTGAAAACGAGTTGAAGGAACTTCATGAGCTTATCGCTAAGCTCGAGGCAATCTTAGCTTCCGAACAGGCAATCCTCGATGTTATCAAGGAAGAGCTCCTTGCGATGAAAGAGAAATATGGCGATCCTCGTCGTAGCAAGATCTTCAATCATGAACTTGGTAAGTTCGCTGAAGAAGATTTGATTCCAGATGAGGAAAGCGTTGTTCTCTTGACTGCGCAGGGCTACGTAAAGCGTGTCCTTCAGAACGATTTCAAGAAGCAGAATAGAGGTGGCAAGGGTCGTCGTGGTATGACGACGAAGGAAGAGGATGTTATTGATACGATTATTCTCGCAAATTCCCACGATTATCTCTTGTTCTTCACGAACCAGGGTCGCATTTTCCGCATTAAGGCTTACGAAATCCCTCAGTCCTCGCTTGTTGCGAAGGGTACGGCATCCGTAAACTTGCTCAGCTTGCATCCAGAAGAGAAGATTACTGCTGTTATTAAACAGGGTAGTGAAGCTGGTGAAAACGGCTACCTCTTTATGGCAACGACGAAGGGTACTATCAAGAAGACTTCACTCAAGGATTATGCTAATATCCGTACGAATGGCTTGATCACGATTAAGCTCGACGAGGGCGATGAGCTTCGTTGGGTACGTGGTACTACCGGCGAGAATGAGATTATCATCTCTACCTCCGCTGGTCAGGCGGTACGCTTCAATGAGAAGGAAGTTCGCCCAATGGGTCGTGCGGCACGCGGTGTTCGTGGTGTTCGCCTCCGTCCAAATGATACGGTTGTTGGTATGGATGTAGTATCTGATCCGCAGAATCAGAAGTTGATTGTAATCTCGACTAAAGGCTATGGCAAGATGACGGCTGCGGCTAACTTCCCACCGCATAAGCGTGGCGGTGTAGGTGTTAAGGTTGCTGCTATCACCTCTAAGACTGGTCCAATTGCAGCGGTTCATACGCTCGATCCAGAGGCGGAAGAGGTAATTATGATGTCTACTGGCGGTCAGGCGATTCGTGTCGCAGTTAAGGACATTCCAACCTTAGGCCGCGCAACGCAAGGCGTACGCGTAATGCGTCTCAATGAAGGTGATGCAGTAGCTTCAATCGGTATTCTTCCGAAAGAAGAAGAGGAAGAAGAGGCTAAAGCTGACGTAAAGCCAGCCAAGGCAGAGAAGCCGGCAGCGGAGAAAAAGGCTGCGCCAAAGAAGAAATAAATAGCTTCTAGGAAAATCCCCTTCGTAAGAGGGGGATTTTTGATTTGTGATAGAATAATTATATGAATGATATATCGGGACTTGGTGGGTTGTTCGCCTTCGTAATTGGATGGTTTGTAGCGCAAGCCGGCAAATTAATTGGGGATCTTATTAAAAATGGCCGAATGAGCGGTAGAGAGATATTTGATTGCTTCTTCCGCAGTGGCGGTATGCCTAGTGGTCACACGGCGAGCTTTACGGGTCTAACGGTATTCTTTATGTGCCAATTTGGTCTTTTTGCGCCAATTAGCGTTTTGTCGCTCTGCATGACGATTATCGTAGTTTACGATGCGGTAAATGTCCGCTATGCGGTTGGTGAGCAAGGCAAGATGCTTAATGTTATGATTATGGACCGCAATTACAAGAAGAAAAAAGTGAAAGTCGTGGAAGGTCACACGGTTCCACAGGCGATTGTTGGTGGTATTTTAGGCATTTGTATTGGTCTAGCGATGTCATTTTGCTTCTAGCTATCCTCGTGATTGAGCTGATATGGATAGCAGTATTTTTGAGCATAATATTTAAATTCTGTCTCCGTAATAGTTGTCGGAATATAATAATTAGCACCAGAGATCCGCATATGGAGTGAATGGATCACTCGATGATAACTATCTAAGAAGCGGCGACAGGCATCATTATTTATACGGTACGCAAGGGCTATAACGGTATTTAGATTGTAGTGGGTGATTGTCGCGTGCCGGTATCTGCCGCTATTGAGTGGCGTTCGGAATTTTTCCGATATACAGCCCGGAATATGTAGAATCTGTTTAAGATGTTTGCTTAGACTTGAGCTGCTAATATTTAGCATTTGGCAAATTTGTTTCCGATTCAGAAAAATATTTTCTTCGTAGATAAAGCGTATTTTGTGCTTGTAGGGAAATAGCATAGGGATATGATAGATGGCGGCCATCATGCCAGCCAAGCATAGGCATGTTTTTGCCTCTGTTTGGCTGGCTGTTTGGCGGTTTCGAGTTGCTGGGGAATTAGTTTCCGGAATGGAAACAGTTTTTAGGGTGGCTCGCGAGGCCTATCTGTAAAGTATTTCCAATTTAGAAACTAATTCTATAGCGTGCGAGAGACGCTGGGGATTGGCTGTTTTGGCGTTGTAGAAATGACAAAAACAGGGGAAAAGGCTGTATTTTGGCGATTTTTAGTAAAAAAGTTTAAAAAAGTCGAAAAAAGTGCTTGACTCCGATTCTTGGATGAGGTAAGATTAGAGATAGTTCAACTGCGAGGTAAACCAACAAAAAAGGTTGCTTCTTGGCTGAGCTTTAAAGTTTTTAAAAAGTTATTTAACAATTTAGTGTGCAATTAATTATCAACGTCAGTCTTTTATTTTATTGAGTTTTCAAATTCAAAATTTTATGGAGAGTTTGATCCTGGCTCAGGATGAATGCTGGCGGCATGCCTAATACATGCAAGTCGAGCGGTAACAGGACTAGCTTGCTAGTTGCTGACGAGCGGCGGACGGCTGAGTAACGCATGGGAACGCACCCCAAACTGAGGGATAACCAGTCGAAAGATTGGCTAATACCGCATGTGGTCTTCGGATTAAAGCCTTCGGGCGGTTTGGGAGCGGCCTGTGTACGATTAGAT
>JAHKZT010000075.1 GCA_020626475.1 bacterium | reverse complement strand
GAGCGAAACTGCAAAAAATCAAAGCACACTACTTCTTAAGTTAAGATTTTATCAAAAAAATACAAGTGTTTCAAGAGGTATTTTAAATATTTTAAGCGCCAACATTAAAATGCTTGCGTTTTTGAATATTTGCTAATAAAATTGCCTTAATAGGAGGTCAAAATATAGTATGTTTTTGCTAGGAGAATTACTGTTTGGTTCAGTATTTCATTTATTTGAGGCATTTTTGCCATTTGTTATTATCGGCTTAATTGTATCGCTCATCGTGCGCAACTCCAAAGGCAAACAGACCGCCTATGGCTACGTAAAACCAGGTGAGGCTCTTATGGAAGGCACAGACCCAAACGCTAAAGTCTCTACCCCGAACAATGCTACCTCGTTAAATATATTATTATATGTCGGTAGCTTCTTAATCGTAGGCGCAATACTACTCCTTATTAAAGACGAGCCAAAACTGGTGCCGTTTATCACGATATTCGCAACAATCGTCGCCTATGCGGCTGGTATACTAATCTATAGATTTATCGAATACCTCCGCCCAGTTGCAACCGCTTTTACTTACACCTCCATGGTCCTCTTCCCGCTTTGGTACTACGCTTTTACTGAAATTGGACTCGCAAGCGAAGTCGCATTATTTATTAGTACTATTATCACTTTCTTTGCATACGCCGGTGCTGCGGTCGGCATCGACAGCCGCATGGCCGGATGGCTTAGCTATATCTGGTTTATCCTCTGCGGCTGGACCGGGGCAAGTATGATAGACGCGCACGCTTCACGTCACGTTATCACAACATATGCTTTCTTTATCTGGCCACTCATTGCCGCAATCTTTCCAACAATCTGTTGGTCTTGCCGCGTAAAGTGGCTCCCTGTAGCTTATCGTAAAGCTACAAAATTCTTTGCACAGTGGCTCACGCCAATCTTTGCACTCTTCACTCTCCTAACTATCGCAACGCCAGATATTGCCAGCGAATGTCCCGCCCTGCGCATTATCGCCAGCTCGCTTGCTGTGACTATAGGCCTCATCGGCTGGCTTGCAAATAAAAAAGATCGTGTCCTTCTCGTTTCTCTACGCATCTATCTTCACGTGTTAATTCTTATGATTGTCGCCGATGCAACCAACTACTCTCTACACTTCGGCAAAGCCGCCGCTTCAGACGTAGCAATTGTAATTACTTGGCTTATCGGCTGGCTCGGCCAAACAATCTGCTCACTCTTCATTCCACAGAAAACTGAGTCTGATAAATCAATCGAAAAGAGTATTCTTGCCTTCTCTCTTGTCGGTATTTTCTCTACTTGGCTTTTCTGCTCCAATTTCGACCAAATTCCATATGCTATCATCTTAATCGCCATAGCTACAGTGATTACAATCCTCGGCGCGCTTATTGGCTGGCGTTACAAAAATATCTCTTGGTTGAATGCATCCGTACTAGGCATCATGGCTATTCCGCTTATTATCTTTAGCTTGCTGATGCCAAGTGGCGACTATAGTTGGGCTATCTTCACCACATACACTATACTTACTATGATTTTCATCGGGCTTTATGCGGTAATTAAAAATATTCAGCCACAACGCAGCCTAGGCGTCGTCACTACTGCAACAGTTACTGGCAGTGTAGTTTGCATTCTAGCTCTAGCCAGCAATGACCTCATTTCATTGGGCTGGCTATTGGCCGCCATCGACATAGCGCTAGTCTCTGTAATCGCAAAAAAGTACGCTATGCTCGAGTGGTCAGCTTATCTTGCAGCCGTTTCGCTCTCGAGCTTTATCGGCCAATTCAATAAATGGACTTCGGAATCTAGTCTAACAATAGTAGCAGCTCAAACCCATATCATTGCTCTACCATTAATAATATTCGGATTCTTCAAAGAGCGCGGAACTAGCGGCGCACGCAAGGTACTCGGCTTCCTTGCTCTAGCCTTAATAATGTTCTTCATCGCAAGCGGCGCAAACCTTGCCAGGAATTATGTCGTGCCACTCATCGCCATCTTCGATTATGTAGCGCTTATTATTCTTGGTGTATTCACAAAGCATCAATGGATGTATATCACTTCGTCCGTCCTTCTCGTAATTACTACACTCGAGCTTACTGGCGGCTTCAACGGCATCTGGCTGCTTCTCATCGGTATTGGCCTAATCGTCTTCGTGGCGCTACAGCTTACCAAGAACGCAAAGAAACAACAATAATACACGAACCAAAAAACCACCTGTGCACAAGGTGGTTTTTTAGCATATAAGCTCTCAACTTTTTATGTGTATAAACTAACTCGCAGTTAGTTTGATGCTCTATTCTTCAAAAGCATTAACAGTATTATATATCAAGGTCGTCCAAATCTGCAAGTTCTGCGCGAGTCTTTTTTGCAAGTTCGCTACCTTCTTCGACTGGAGCGTCATCGACATCTTCTACTTCGTCGATTTCTTCCGCTGGAGCAGCTGGAGCCTCTTCGTCTTCTACTGCCGGTGCCTCTTCCTTTGCGGCCGGTTCGTAATCGTCATTGTTTACGATTTTGAGATTGTAGCGAGCATCATTTTTGGTACCAAGCGCACGAAGAAGAGTGCGGATGCTTTGAGCGGTTGCACCACGGCGGCCAATAATACGACCAACATCTTCTGGATCGACTTCGAGGCTAAGCAATACACCTTTTTCGTCGATAGTACGGTCGATTGCTACTTTGTCTGGATTGTTGACGAGAGTCTTAACGATATATTCTACGAATTGTTGGTCAATTGTGGACATTTAGTTCTCCATTTTGTTAAGTTATATAACTAGTATAAAAAATATCTGGCGTTTTTGCCAGATATTTTCGTTAATGCTTTAAGCCTCAGCTGGAGCTTCGGTAGCTTCCTCTGCAGGTGCTTCCTCGGCTGGAGCTTCTTCCTTTGGCTGGTTTTTGCGAAGCTTGTCTGCATG
>JAHKZT010000074.1 GCA_020626475.1 bacterium | reverse complement strand
TTGAAGATGACTCTGGCAAAATCCAGATCTTCTTGAAGGATGACGCAGCTAAGTTTACGAAGAAGCTTGATACTGGCGACTTCCTTGAGGCTGCCGGCAAAGTTGGTCAGACAAAGACTGGTGAGATTTCCGTTTTCTGCGACATGCCTCGCATCCTTACGAAAGCTTTGCGCCCACTTCCTGGCCGTGATGGCTTCACGAATAAGGAAGAGCGCCTTCGCCGTCGCTATGTCGATATGGCAGTTAACCCAGAAGTTCGCGAGCGTTTTATTCGCCGCGCAAAATTCTGGACTGCGACTCGTCAGTTCCTAAACGATCACGGCTTCGTCGAGATTAATATTCCGGTGCTTGAAACTACTACTGGTGGCGCTGACGCAAATCCATTCGTTACTCATATGGACGCGCTTGATCAGGATTACTTCCTTCGCATTTCTCACGAGCTTCCGTTGAAGCGTCTAATTGGTGGTGGCTACGAGAAGGTTTACGATATCGGTCCACGCTTCCGCAATGAGGGTATGGACGAAGAGCACCTCCCAGAGCATATCGCAATGGAATCCTATGCTGCTTATCAGGATTACGAAGAGGGCATGGATCTCTATGAGGAAATGATTAAGTATGTCTGCAAAGAAACATGGGGCACGCTCCAGTTTGAGCACGACGGTATGAAGGTTGATCTTGACTGTAAATGGCCACGCATCAGCTACGCAGATATTTTGAAAGAAAAATTCGATGTCGATGTCTTTAATCCAGATCTCGACAAGATTAAAGGCATTCTAAAGCAGAATGGCGTGAAGTATGACGATTCTATGGGCGCCGGCCGCTTGTTGGATTATCTCTGGAAGATTATTCGTAAAGAAAGCGCAGGCCCATTCTGGCTCATTCACGAACCGGTTGAATTGTCGCCGCTCGCGAAGAAGCATGAGGCGGACCCGCGCGTCACTGAGCGCTTCCATCCTGTTATTTTCGGCACCGAGATGGGCAATGGCTATTCCGAGTTGAATGATCCGCTCGATCAGCTCGAGCGCTTCGAGAAGCAGCAGGCTATGCGCGATGCTGGTGACTCTGAAGCTCAGATGCTTGATATGGATTTCGTCGAGATGCTTGAGTATGGTATGCCTCCTACATGTGGCTGGGGTAATTCCGAGCGTAACTTCTGGCTATTCGAGGGCGTTTCTGCGCGCGAAGGTGTTCCGTTCCCGCCAATGCGCCGCGACGATAATTAGAAAATATTTTAGAAAAAGTGCCAAAAATAAAATCCTTATGCTTTGGCACTTTTTTGTGCTGCGCTACAATGTGCACATGAATTATCTAAAAACCACAATTAACCATCCATTTCTAGAAATTTTAGAGTGCTGCGGCGAGAATTCCGAGCTCAAGCAGCCTGTTGAATGACTGTGGTATCAGGGGAACTTGCCAGAGGGGCGACCGCCCGTCGTGGCGATTGTAGGCGCGCGTCGTTGTACGAAATATGGTGAGGATATCGCGTATCGCGCAGCATATGACCTTGCGCGGCATGGCTGCGTAATAGTTAGCGGCATGGCTTATGGCATTGACGCTTGTGCGCATCGTGGCTGTCTAGACGCTGGCGGCACGACCATTGCGGTGCTCGGAACGGCTATAGATAACTTATATCCACGAAGTAATTTTGGCCTTGCGCAGCGAATACTCGAGAAAGGCGCAATTATTTCCGAATATGAACCAGGGGCTGTTACGAAAGCTTACAATTTCCAGATACGTAATCGTATTGTTTCCGGTCTTGCTGATGCGGTGTTGATCGTAGAAGCTTCGTTAAATTCTGGCACTTTTGGTACTTACGATTTTGCGCTTAAGCAGGGAAAAGATATTTTTGCTGTTCCGGCTGACATAACGCGTCCGATGTCTTCTGGCGCAAATGAGATGCTACGAATGTCGGCTCATCCGTATTTGGACGTTTCGGATATTTTGATTTGCCTCGGAATTAAAGAAAAGCGCACTGAGCGCGACCTCTCGGCTTTATCAGATATGGAGCGCGACGTTTATCGATTAATTAAGTCTGGTATATGTGATGCGGATGCAATTGTGGCTAGGCTAGACATTGGCGTGATGGATTTTAATTGCGCTATTACGGCACTAGAACTGGGGGATTATGTATTGCGCCAAGATAATGCGTGGTCCGCCAGATAATGCTTATGCTATAATGTAGGTATTATGGCAAACAAAGTAATGATTGTCGGCACTGGTAACGTCGGTATGAGCTATGGCTACGCACTCGTTCATCAGCGTACTGACGTAAATGAATTAGTATTAGTAGACATTAATACCGAAGATGCTGAGGGTGAGGCAATTGATTTGCGTGACTGTCTAGCGGTAGCTCCTAGCTATCTCAAGATTTCTGCTGGCACCTATGCTGATGCGCATGATTGCGATATTATTGTGATTACTGCCGGCATCCCGCAAAAGCCAGGCGAATCTCGTATGGATCTCCTAAAGAAAAATGCCGCAATCTTCAAAGATATGATTGGCCAGATCATGGAATCTGGCTTTGATGGTATTTTCCTCGTTGTTAGTAACCCAATGGATGTCCTTACTTACCTTACTTGGCGTTATTCTGGTTTGCCGCCAGAGAGAGTTATTGGCTCCGGTACCGTGCTCGATACTGCTCGCCTTCGCTATCGTTTGTCTCAGCGCCTACATATCCATCCAAAGAATATTCACGCTTATCAGGTTGGTGAGCATGGCGATACTGAGTTCGCGCTATGGAGCTGCGCAACCGCAGGCGGTCAACCGATTATGGACTTAGTAAACAATAGTGATCGTGCCGAAATCGAAGACTACGCCCGCAAAGAAGCTTATACGATTATCGAAAAGAAGGGTGCTACCTATTATGGTATCGGTTCGTGTCTCGCAATGATTACGAATTGCATTCTTGGCGACGAAAACCGCATTCTTACGATTAGCAACTACGATGAGCTTAGTGATACGTATAATGGCTATCCGGCTG
>JAHKZT010000073.1 GCA_020626475.1 bacterium | reverse complement strand
GTCGAGCTAGCCCGCCGTTGCGGGTAGCTCGCTCCTCACGCTCGGCCCGAGGCCTCCGCGAGCTTCCTGAGAAGCCCGATACTTAAGGTGTTTTAGGGTTAATTGAATATGAAGAGCCTAAAAAAGATTGCTAGTTATACTAGCAATCTTTTGGTAAGGCTTATTTTTTAGCTTTAATGCGATGGACTTTGGTTTTGGATTCATCTTCGTCTGGCATGGCGAGGAGCTTATAAGTGCAAGCTGCAGCTGCGGAGCCGGCGAGTGGTGCTAGTAAGAAGACCCAGACTTGGTTGAGGGCTTCGCCGCCAAGGAGGACAGCTGGCGCAAGAGAGCGAGCTGGGTTGACGGAAGTGCCAGTTAGGTTAATGCCGATAATATGTACTGCGACCAAAGTGAGCGCAATTACGATACCCGCAATCTTCGCGTTCTCTGCCTTCGCGGTAATAGATAGAATTACATAGATAAATACGAAGGTAAGAATGATCTCGGCTAGAATAGCACCGGACATGGTGATGCCGGTTGCGCTAAGAGCTTCGTAGCCGTTTGCGCCAAGATTGTCGGTGCCGCGATTGGTGCAGCTAAGAATAGCGTAAAGAAGGCCAGAGCCTGCGAACGCGCCAGCGATTTGCGCTGCTACATATGCGCAGAAATCCTTGAAGCTCATTTTGCCGTTGATTAGCATTGCGAGCGATACGGCTGGGTTGATGTGGCAGCCAGATGCACTTGCGATGCCGTAAGCGCCAATAATGATTGCGAGACCGAATGTGATCGCAATGACGATTAGGTTGCCAGTTAGGACTGCGGAGCCGCAACCAAACAAAACTAATACAGCCGTGCCGAGGAACTCAGCAAGGTATTTTTTGATATTTTGCATAGATATTCCCTTTCAGGTTAATATTAATTTCATTTTAGCACAAACACTTTAAAAACGATTATGTTTATGATAAGATTATTATGTCTTATGGCAAAAACAAAAATGAAAATTCGCAAAAAACGTGCGATTCTGAGGACTTTTAGTCTATTCTTGAGCTTATTGACATTTTTGTTGGTCTTTTTTGAGCTATCTTTGACGACGCACGGCGGCTGGGATGATATTAATTTCGGTATTATCTTTAGCTGTCCATTTGTGGCAGCTGTCGCAATGCTGCTAGCTGTGGTTAATAATGTAAAGTTTCATTCCAAGAGTCACGAGATTATTCCTGCTCTATCCATGGTTGGGGCGTCTGCTTTATTCTTTTGTTATGTAATGGTCTGTATGTCGACCATCGTTTTGGCGAGTTCATAAAAAATCCGGCCATTTAGAGCCGGATTTTTTGTTGTCTTTGAATTATAGGCTTGCTTCGACTGCTGCCCAGGTTGCATCAGCGTTATCGGCTGGAATAATGACGGTAACCTGATCGCCGACTTTGATACGGAAGTAAGTAACGGATGCATAAAGAATTTTGTATTCCTTGCCGTTTACTTCGACGAAATATTGGTCGTCGTGGCTAGTAAGCGTGCCGATGACGGTCTTGCGCTCGACTGGGCCGATTTGCTTGTAGAGGAACTTGCCGTTGTCGCCAATGGTGAGCTTTAGGATATCGCCCTCAACGAGCTTGGACTTCGATGCATAGTTGGCTGGAACTGGATAGTTCTTGCCATCTGGGCCAATCATGATTTGGCCATCGAAGACGCCTTCGATAACTTTGCCCTCTGGGCTCTCAGTGATTGTACTTGAAGGCGTGGTAATAATATCGCCATCACCAAGCATGGACGTTAATAATTCTTTCGCAGCAGAAAGATTGGTCTCTGCTTCGGTCAAAAGGCTTCGTAGTCTTTTTATTTGTTTTTCTGGTAATTCAGACATACCTCGCATCCTGTCTGTTAGTTTTATTAATTCTATAATATATTTTCTAGATACTAATGTCAATGGACGATTTTTATTGCTTTTCCACATAAATAACAGATTGACGCCGAAAATCGTTGTATTTTTTACCATTGACATTTTGCTTATGATTTTATTCCGGATAAAAAATGCCCCCACTATTCCTAGTGGAGGCGGAAAAAGGTGCTGATTAGATTTTATGCGGCAATCTCGAGTGTTGCCGGATCGAGTTTTTCTGTGTAGTAACGATAGGTTGCCTCGTCTTCTGCTCTCGTCTCGCCATTAAGCGTGCTTGCGATGAAAACTGCGTTTGAAAGTTTGAAATAGGTAGCGTTCTTGAACTGCATTACCTCTATATGGCAACCATGCTGAGTGTCCTCGAGCTCGAATATGAGTATCTGGCCATCCTGGTGCTTCGCAAGGACGAAACGTCTTTCGTCGAGCGAATGGATGATGAATTCCATATGAGCCATGGAGACGATCTGTGTCAGAAAGTCAGCTCTGGCGGTGACGGCGTAGCTTTCGGCCATGTCGATGACGCCGGGTTCGAATGCGCCCTCAGGGATGATAAAACCGCTGTCGCGCATTGATGTGGCACCAATGTCGTACGCTGCGATTTTCTTTGCCTTCGTTGCTTTCTTGAGCCAATTGAATATACCTCTAATCATGGTATATCACTCCTTTAAAGTACATATTTAGTCGTCCTGGCTGAGACGACCATTTTTATATTATAAATATATTTTATAAATTAGTCAAGAGTATGTGTGGCAACAAAAAGAAGCCCTTGCGGGCTTCGATTCGTAACATTTTCTGGCTTTATTTTGATAGAACTTAAGCGAGTTCGACAGTTGCGCCGGCTTCTTCGAGAGCTTTCTTAAGAGCTTCTGCTTCGTCCTTAGCAACTTTCTCTTTAACGACACCACCAGCGTCGACGATAGCTTTAGCTTCGCCAAGACCAAGACCGGTAGCTTCCTTAACTGCCTTGATGACAGCGATCTTCTGTGCACCTGCGTCCTTAAGAACGACGTTGTATTCGCTCTTTTCGTCAGCAGCAGCGGCAGCACCGTCAGCTGGAGCTGCAGCAACAGCAACAGCGGCAGCAGCTGGCTCAATGCCATATTCGTCCTTAAGGACGTTCTTTAGCTCGTTAACTTCGAGGACGGTGAGCTTAACCAATTCCTCTGCGATTTTCTTAACATCAGCAGCCATGAT
>JAHKZT010000072.1 GCA_020626475.1 bacterium | reverse complement strand
TGTCTTGGACGTTGTAGTAATAGATATCGCCATGGACAGAAGTCTTGGTGACAGCATTGTCAGCATTCTTTAACTCAATATGCTGGTAATTACGTTCGCCTTGTTCGTGGTGCTCAACGAATGGGAAGTAGTGTACTTCTACGCCATCGTAGGCTCTGCGGTAGAATGGAGAACCATCATAACCACCAACTAGGCCAAGGTCACCTTCGAGATAACCATCGTAGTAATAGAGCTGGTAAGTATTATTGGTCTGCATGAGACCAGCAGTAGTACCAATGAGACGGACGTTATCGTTGATGACGTTAGCTATACCTTCGTCATCGTAATCGTCAACGCCAAGGGTGAGGATACCGTTGTTGGTTACAGCAGCACCGTTAGGGTTATTAATCTCGCCATTGATGATGGTTAGGTTGCCGGCAGTAGTATTGGTAAGGGAACCAGTGACAGTATGGTTATTAAGGTCTAGAGTTACTTCCTTTTCGTTCGTAACTACTTCTTCGGCATCTACGAGAAGGGTAATAATATCTTCAGGCTGAGCTTCAGCTTCTGCGCGCATGATGGATGGATAGATCTTCTGAGTGCGTTCAATGCGAGCTACGGCTTTGTCCCCAATGAGCACGTAATACTACATCGCTAGTAACAACGAAGGCGTCAGAAGTGAGCCTGCCATCTACGGCAGTATCTATAGTACCAGAGACTACTTCCCAGTAGTCTACGAAGTAACCAGTGTTGGTGGCTTCGTCTAGAGTGTAGATAGTATCTTTGCGTACCTGGTAGCTGGATGGGGAAGTAGAGTTATCATAAGAGCCGCCATTTGGATCAACAGTAACGTTATATTTAATAGTACTGAGCCAATTCGCTACGAGGTTAGTGTCGGCATCTACGCGAATTTGTTCGTCTGTATAAATTTGTGATTCATTTAGAGTCCAATCACGAAGCTCGTGATCATCATATGAAGTATTGCTAAGATCTACTGTCGTACCGCAACGAACCTTGTCGTCGTAGATATCGGTGCTGCCGTTATATTTGCCGCCATTTGGGTTAATAGTAATCTTGCAGTATTCGTCTTCTGGGAAGCCATTTGGATCGTCAGAGGTTTGGACGGTGATTTTTAGATGATACTTTGCTGATTCGTAGCTATCCTCTGGTTTTTCGCAGACGTAACCGGTCTCTGTTTCGTGGCAAATATTGTCGCCGCCGAAGCTAGCCGAGCAGTCGAGTTGTACGGATTTGAAAAGAGAAGTTGTAGAATTGCCTGGTTTTATGGCTTCTTTGAAATAATACCAGCCATCGTCGCGTAATTCCCAGTCATCTTCGTTTTGGAAGTTGATTATGGCGAGTCGGATGCCGTCTTTTACGAGAGGTAGATTGGTTTCGCCATCTTTAGCACGCCAATATTCGTCGTATGAGAGGCGGACATAGAAATCGTGAGTGGAGTCGTTGCGCGTAATGAGGGTTTTGGGGGTTTCCTCGCAGACATGCCAATTGTTTGGCGATTCGAACTCTTCGGTCGAGGTAGCGACGTGCGTGCCGATGCGAAATGGATTATTGAAAGTGAGAATATCTTTATTGAAAGCAAAAATACCGCCGATAAATAAGAAAAGCCCGACAAAAAGCAGGGCGATAATAGGCTTTTTACTATGTCTGTTTGTTTTAATACGCACCTGTACCTCTCTATAATTGTGCTTATGTATATAATAGCACGAAAGAACGTGCTTGTGTTAATATAATTATATATGAAACAGCGGATTCGGGTGTCGGCAATCTGTAGAAAAGACGGTGATATTTTGCTGCTTAAGCGTGCTGGTGGACGTATTGACAATGCGGAGGCGGATTTTGAACTGCCGACCGGCAAAATTATCTTTGGCGAGCAGCCCGAAGAGGCGATGGCGCGCGTTCTGTATGAAAATACTGGGGTAAAAACTGCGAGCTTGCAACTTACGGACGCTGTGACTTTTACGAGTCTCGAGGGATCTTCGCAGCTCGGTAGCCTATATATTATATATGAAGTTAAGCTTGATGAAGGGGCGTCGGTTAAGGTTACTTCGGAGCGCTATTCCTCGTATAAATGGATACCGATAGCTGAAACGACGAATTATTCGCTTGAGCAAGCGACGATGATGGTGCTGCAGATTACTTCGACTAAGGGCGCGGAAATTCATTCGAAGATTCGCCACGTTGGCGACGGTAAGATTGCGGCAGCTACTGGAGATTTTGCAACAATCTATACAGACGGTGGAAGCCGTGGCAATCCTGGGCCAAGTGGGCTTGGTTATTATATCTTGGGGCCGGACGGACGCGAGATTAAGCGTGGTGGCGAATTCTTGGGGATGTCGAATTCTCGTTTGGCGGAATATTATGGTCTCAAAGAGGGGCTCGAGCAGGCGATTGAGCTTGGCTTGAAGCGAGTAAACTTCATGAGCGATAGCCTGATGATGGTTAACCAGATGAATGGTGTATATCAGGTGAAGAATCTTGATTTGATGCAGGTTTATTCGGATGTATTGGGGCTTTTGTCGAAGTTAGAGTCTTATTCATTTACGCATGTACCGCGTGAACAAAATAAAGAGGCGGACGCTGAAGTTAATCGCGTGATTGACGAAAATACAATGCGCGGTGAGTATTAAATTATTTACTTAGACTAGTAATAATAGTCCAGGCAGTGATTCCGGCGGCCGCAAACAGAGAGAAGAAGCCGATAAAAGTGAAGATCTTGTGCACTTTTGATTTGCGTTTTGCTTTACTGATGATGCGCGCTAATGTTGCAACAAGCAAGGACGTTAGGCCGATGCCGCCCAAGATAAATGGAGATAACTCAATTAGTTGTTCCATATTGTCAAAAGTATAGCACATAGTGCGCTAGCTGGCGAATTTTAAGCTTTTGTGTTAGAATATGCGTTAGCTCGTTCAATGTAGTCGCTGGCCTGAAAAATGGCGAGAGGAAAGTCCGGGCAGCACAGGATACGGTAGTTGCTAACGGCAACCGCGCGTAAGCGTAGGAAAAGTGCCACAGAAACTTAAACCGCCTCTGTTTCGACAGGGGTAAGGGTGAAAAGAGTGGGGTAAGAGCCCACAGA
>JAHKZT010000071.1 GCA_020626475.1 bacterium | reverse complement strand
TACATAGCTCACAATAAATACCAAAATCTCAACCGACAATCCAACCATAATCAAAGTAACCAACAAGCGGCCAGCCTGATCTTCGCGCTCCTGCTTTATCTCATTTTCAAAAACTTCGCGCATTTCATTCGACTGCTCAAATTCGCGTGGCGCATGCGGACGCTCATGGCGACCACCAGCCGTCGCAAATACAAAAATCGAAACGAAGGCGACCAACAAAATCGCCGTCGTCGTTAACATATTTGTCAAAATGAATTTGTTGCGAAGCTTCTTGAACATTCGTTATCCTTCCACAATTTTATAGCCCAAGCCGCGCGAAGTTTTTATCTGTACTTTCGTGCCAATCTTACGCATCGTCTTACGAAGCCGCGACATATAAACTTCGATATAGTTGTCCTCGCCATAGGCTTCGCCGCCCCAGATTTTACTAAGAAGATATTCTTTCGGAATAAGTCTGCCGTTCGCTTTTATTAACTCGCTAATAATGCCAGCTTCTTTCGCCGTCAATGCTTCCCCGTTCAATGTTTTCTGGTTCTCGTCAAATACTAAATCACCGAATTTCAAAGTCTCATCCTTCACTGCTGCTGGACGACGCAATAATGCATTAATACGCGCGACGAGCTCTGCTGTCTTAAACGGCTTCGCCAAATAATCATCTGCACCAGAATCCAGGCCACGCACCTTATCTTCGACCTCAGAAAGCGCCGAAAGCATGATCACCGGCGTCGGAATCTTCTTTTCACGTACACGCTCCAAAATCTCAATGCCGCTCAACTTCGGCAACATAATATCCAAAATAATACAGTCATAGATGCCCGAGACGGCCTTATTTAGGCCTTCTTCCCCATCAGCAGCGTGGTCAACGTCAATTCCCTGCTTTTCTAAATTATGTTTTACGGCATCAGCTAGGAACTTTTCATCTTCAACATATAAAACTCTCATTTCGGATATCTCCTTATCTTTATGATACCAATTTACCCCTAGAAAATGAAGCGAAGCTTAAAATACGGAAACAGTAATTATTTGGAAGAAACCGGCTACCACTACCGCATTCTCGAATGGATGCGTGAGACGCCAACCGGTGAATAATAAGGATGCTATAATAAAACCATGGGTAGAGAGGCAAGAATCGTTAAACCACGCTTTATTGCTGGTCTAATACTAATCGCAATTCTTTTTAGTGCTATCGCCACGATTTTTATCCCAAAGCAAAACGAATTCCCTGTTTCCGAGCTCGAGCGCATCGCACTCAAAGAATACAGCGCAAAATACGCAAATTATCTCGAAGAAATTGATCGCACTGGCGACGCAGACAAAGATAATCAAAACAATCCCATCATCAATAATTTCCCCCTCGACCGCTACATCGCCTATGCGCTCGAATATAGTTACAACGAAAACGACAAATCCGAGCTAACCGTCAAAGAAATCAAAAAATTCCTCGAATCAGTTTTTGACGCCGAGTTCAAAGAAGAAGAAATCAACAATGTTGGCATTTCCCCGCTCCTACTAGATAAAAACGTCAACCACGATCCAGTCAGCAAAGTTTACAGCATCCAAAAGACAACCGACAAGCGCCAAATCGCCGCCATTCCAATCACAAAATACATCAGAAAAAAACACCTACACCAACAAAGAAAAAACCGTCTATACTATCGTTTATGACAAATATACCGCCAAGAGTCCTTATGACGTTCTTCCTCATATCGACGGCGCAAATACAAAAGATTATCTCGAAGGCAAAGGCAAAATAACAACGTTCAAGAATGCAATTACTGCCGAAAGTGCCAAAGAAATTACCCAGCCAGAAAAAGAAACTTCCGCAGAATATATCATTAAAGACGGCAAACTGATTATAAAGTCTATCAAATAAGTGATATAATATCACCCAATGTTAGTATCAGATTATAATTACGAACTTCCAGAAGAAGTTATTGCTCAACATCCGCCAAAAATTCGCGGCACTACTCGCCTGCTTGCTCTTAACCGCCAAACCGGTGAAGTTACCGACAGCCATTACGCAAACCTCGACGAATTCCTCCAGCCTGGCGACCTCATTGTTTTAAACGACACAAAAGTCATGCGCTCCCGCGTCTTTACTGAGCGCAAATCCGATGGTCACCCACGCGAACTAGTCGTACTCGAACGCCACGATGGCGAAATTGACCACGTCATGTATCGCGGCAAACTTCATGAAGGCGAAGAGCTCATCGTCAAAAATGTCGCAACCGACGAAAAAACCGAAGACATTATCACTATTCAAAGCATCCTCGGCAACGGCATCGCTACGGCTAAAGCCAATCGCCCGCTCGAAGAAATCGCGCAAGATTACGGTAACGTCCCCCTCCCTCCATATATGCATCGCGACGCTGAGCCAGAAGATATTGAACGCTATCAAACTGTTTGGGCAAAAGATTTTGGTTCCGCAGCCGCACCAACTGCTAGTCTTAACATGACTAAAGAATTACTTGCCAAACTCGAAAAGAAAGGTATTCAGATTAAATACCTCACCCTCCACGTCGGCCTCGGCACCTTCCTTCCAATCCGTAGCGACGAAGTTGAAGGCCATAAGATGCATTCCGAATGGTTCAATATTCCAGAAGATACTCTAGAGGCTGTCAAACAGACCAAGGCTGCCGGCCACCGCGTAATCGCCGTCGGCACTACCGTCACGCGCACACTCGAATTCTGGGGCAAAACCGGCAAAACCTTCGGCGAAGACGATATCTTTATCTACCCTGGCTTCAAATTCAAAGTCATCGACGCTCTTGTCACCAACTTTCATGCGCCAAAATCAACCGTCTTGATGCTCACCGCCGCTTTCGCCGGCTGGGATCATCTCAAGCCAGCTTACGAACACGCAATAAGCTCAGGATACAAGCTCCTGAGCTACGGCGATTCTTGTTTTATCTATTAAGGCTTTTCGCAATTAAGCGTATCGTCGACATCCGTACCGAGTCGTATTTTCATGCCAGACAATGTGCCATTAAAGGCGCGATATAGCGTTGGCGAGGAAGGCGTTTTGTAATCTAAGGATGCACCAAACATTACTGATGGAGCGTCAAAATAGTAATTATGTGGACTATTATCGCCAACATAAACAGGCGCTTCGTCATTAATCGCATAGCAAATCGCATCGTTCTTGCGCATGATTCTAACCTTACTTACCGACGAAATCGGCTCAAAGTAGGTCTTTGAATCGACAGTCTTCTTCTTATCTTTCACAACATTCGCGCCGATCATGAGCTTATCTTGATTATCGTTGCGGCGCACTACAATACCAGGAAATGCCGCACTGCTATTTTCGAATGTACTATT
>JAHKZT010000070.1 GCA_020626475.1 bacterium | reverse complement strand
TACAACATCTTTCTGAAGAATAAAATTGCAGCATCGCTTATGATGTTCATTCCTGGCGTCATGATGACTATCGCTGCGCTGAACGGCAATGGCAATGATCTTAAATCTTTGCCTCTCATGATTTTGGCTGCCGGCGAAATCTTCTCGTTTTGGTCACTCTATCGCATTGGTTACATCAAAGCTAATCTCGATAAAATGGAAGACGAAGACGAACGCAAGGCTGCCTGGAAAATCTTCTTCTTGCAGATTGGTGAAGGTGCAATTTATTTAGCAATTGCCGCAGTTGGTGTTTATTTACTGATAAATGAAGATCTAACGAACCGCATCCTGAATCTAATGGCCGGTTTCTTCACAACATTGAACGGCGTTCTTGGCGCAATTAAAGTCGTCAAGGGTCGCGATAATAAGAATTTTGCATGGAAGTTCAAGCTATTTTTGACGCTCTTTGAGCTAGGATTTGGTATCTATTTCCTCATCGCGCACGCAGACATTAATATAAAAAGCTACTTTGTAATGGGCCTTATTACGAGTATTGCTGGTGCAATCGAAGTCGCATCCTGCTTTAATGCCGAAACGCTGAAAGATACCCTCGAAGACGGCAGAGATATTGTTGAAACTATGAAGGGTAACGAAATTGCGCCAAAGAAAAAGCAAGTTGAACAAATTGCTGCAGAATCTGAAACTAAGGCTGAACGGCCTGCGCGCAGAAGCCGCAAACTTCAATAAGTGATATAATTAAAACATGAGCATTATCTCGCGCGGCAAAGAGATTGCCGTCAAAGCAAAGAATACTGCAACAGGCAGCACGAAACATCAGAAAAATCCTGACGATTATTTGCTAGCGCTAGATATTGGTACTGAATACGTTAAGGCTCTTATTGCGAAGAAGGGCAAAGGCGCACTAAAAATTGTCGGTGTCGGTAAAGCTCATGAAGCTCCGACCAATATGTATTCCGGCGCCATTGCGGATATTGAAGGCGTCGCGCAGACTTGCGAAGAAGCGCTATCTAAGGCTGAAGAAATGGCGGGCGTGCGCGCAAATGAAGTAATAATTGGTATTGCTGGCGAGCTTATCAAGGGCAATACTGCCTCGATTAAATATCGCCGCGCCGATGCTAGCCGCCCAATTACTGATGCCGAAATGGAGAAGATCATCAAGCAGGTTCAGCAGCGTGCCGGTGAGCGTGCGCGCAAAGAAGTTGCGCTTGAAACGAATAACGAAGATGTCGAGGTCCGCCTTATCAACTCTGCGCTCGTTTCGCTCCGTATTGACGGTTATAAGGTCTCCAATCCGATTGGTTTTAAAGGCAAAGAAGTCACGGTTCAGATTTATACTGCGTTTGCGCCACTTGTCCATATTTCTGCAATCGAGCGTGTTTGCGATGAGCTTGAGCTCGATCTTGTGACTGTCGCTGTAGAGCCATTTGCGGTATGTCGCGCTTGTCTCGGCGATGATGTAGAGTCTAATTTCTCTGGTATCGTAATGGATATTGGCGGCGGTACTACGGATATTGCTGTTGTCGATGATGGCGGCGTTGAGGGGACGAAGATGTTTTCGATTGGCGGCCGCAGCTTCACGCATCAAATTGCGCAGAAGCTTGGTCTTAGTTTTGAAGACGCTGAGAAACTCAAACTTCTCGCCGATTCTCCGCGTATGAAGCCAGAAATTCGCAAGAAATTCGATGCCGCAATCGCACGCAATCTTGAAGTCTGGCAATCTGGTGTCGAGATTGCAATCGAAGAATTCGACCAGCTCGAAACTTTGCCTGGGCAGATTCTGCTTTGTGGCGGTGGCGCAGGCCTTTCGGACATTCAGGAAGCGCTTGCGACTGGTGATTGGTATAAAGATCTCCCGTTCGCTCGTCGCCCAATCGTAAATATTATCGACCCAGAAACTATCGAGGGTATCGAAAACGCGACCGATCGCGAACTTGATTATACCTTTGTTACGGCAATGGGGCTTCTGCGTGTCGGCATGGATACGCTTGTCGGTGTGCCAGAAAACAGTAGTCTCAAAGCTAAGCTAGCAAAGTTACTCAAGAATTAAAAAATCGGCCGCAAAGGCCGTTTTTTAATTGACTTTTGGAACTTCCGTAAACTGTCCTGACTCGAGACCGCTCAATCCATAGCGACCGAAATTTGTACGATGTAGTGCCGTTACTTTATAGCCGAGTGCCTCGAAAGTGCGACGAATCTGACGATTTCGCCCCTCGCTCATTGTGATGCGCCAGAAAGTGCGTGTATCATCAAGTTTTTCTAGTCCGAGCTGGCTACGGCCATCTGGCAGTTGTACACCAAAATCTGCAATCATCTGCTGATGAAGCGGCTCTAATTCGCGGTCGATATGCGCTTCGTAAATCTTAGTTTTTATGAACTTCGGATGCGTCATCTGAAAAGCGAAGTCGCCATCATTAGTAAGTAAAATTAAGCCTGAAGAATCTTTGTCTAAGCGCCCAACGCTTTTGAGTGACTGGTATTTTTCCGGCAATAACTCGTACATTGTCGGTGTGTCGCCCTGGCGTTTGCGACTGCACACGTAGCCCGCAGGTTTATTGAGGGCGACATAAATTAGAGAAACGCTGGCAATTTTTTTACCATCAATAACAACGTTGTCATTGTCTTCAATGCGCGCGCCTAATTCGGCCGGCTTATTATTGACCAAGACTTTGCCGGCAGAAATTAGGTTATCGGCTTCTCGGCGCGAAACGCCAAGATTAGTAGCAAGAAATTTATTAAGCCTGAGCATCGGTATTGTATGCAGCTGGCTCTGCTGGTTGCTCTTGTACTTCTGGAGCAGGTGCTGGCATCGCCTGTGCTTGCTGAGTTAGCGGATCGTCCTTGAGATCGGCTGTCATACGAGCTTCCATTGAATCCGGAGCAGCAGTTTCGCCGCCTTGCATGTCGCGATTCAAATCGCTAGCGAGGTTTTGCATGTAGCCAGGTTGAACTGCATTTGGGTCGACTGCTTCGGTGGTTTCTGGCGCTTCTACTGGGGTAGGGCGACTTTGCTCGGTTGGAACATTGCCGAGTAGTTCGTCCATTTTGCGCTGCATCTCTTCGCGGTTTGTAGCGGAATTTGGATCATTGAGTGGCTGAATAACGCGTTCGCCACCGCCTGGAGCTGCTGGAGCTGGAGCTGGTGCTGGCGCTGGTGTGACGGGCTGTGGAGCTGGTGCCGGTGCATTTGGAATGACTGGTGCTGGCGCAGCTGCTGGCTGTGCTACTGGAGTAGGAATCGGAGCTGGCGCAACTGGTGCTGCTGGGGCAGCTGGATTCTGCGGAATGATTGGCTGCGGCGCAATTGGCGCTGGCGCAGCTGCTGGCTGTG
>JAHKZT010000007.1 GCA_020626475.1 bacterium | reverse complement strand
TTGGTTTTTTCGCTGCCCACCTTTTCTGTTTCGACTGCAGTTACCTTCGCGGTAGCTTTGACAGTCTTGACTGTACTTTTCGACGCAACGGTCTTCTTTGCGGCTGGTTTCTTTGCAGCTGGTTTTTTCGCTGCAGTCTTCTTAGCCGGAGACTTCTTGGTCGACTTGGCTTTGGTTGTTGCCATCGCACCTCCTTTAAATAATATGGTTCTATTATAGCATATCTGAAGCACTAACGATTATTTGGCAGTAAAAGAAATAATAAAATATAATAAACATAAGTATTTTACGAGGTCAAAAATGAAAGATAAAAAGAACTACGCTCTTTTCGCCTGCGTGTTCGTCGTGGGCGCATTGATTTCGCCATTCTGCTTCGCCGAAGGTGAATCGAGTAATACTGATGACGGCGAGACTGCGCCGCGCTTACTTTACGACGAGATTCGTAGTAAATTCTCTGGTACCGTCGATAAGGCGATTGACCTATCGTCTCCGGCTACAAAAGCCAGATATAACGGCAACGGCGTTTCTGCTCTAGTGGATACGATGAGAGATGAATATCCGATTTTCTTTTACCGCGGCGAGGTGGATAATAACTATCTCATCTTTAATAATTTTTGTTGGCGCATTTTGCGCACCGACAAAGGTGGCGCAATAAAAATTCTTTATAATGGCCCAGCTAATAATGGCGTCTGTAATAACACTGGCGTCGATACAGTATTAGACGGCAGTGATTTAGATCCGCAGACCGATAGCGGAACGAGATATACTGAGACCAACTATGGTGGGGCTTTTACGACTGTGGGACCTGGCTCTCCGGCGGATGTTGGCTATATGTATGGAACTTCATATCCGTATTACTCCATACGTTCATACGATTCTAGGCTTGGCCAGTGGGGGAATGATGTGACTTGGGATGGAGAAAAATATACGATACAAGTTGGCGAATCAAATTCGGCGAAGAATTACAACTGCTTAAACGGGTCTACTACCTGCGAAACCGTGTATTACACGATAAGTCACCTAACGGACGACGATGATATAAGTATGTATAAGTTTAGTGACGGCATGACTATCGAATCTTTCATGAAAGAGTCATTCTCGAACAAAACGATTCTTACCCAAAAAAGATTGCGGATCGTTGGTATGAAGACAATATGCTAAATGTATCTTCGAGGATCGAAGACGTCGTCTATTGCTCAGATCGCGGCTATAAATCCATCCGTAATCATAGCTCTTTGGCCGGAAAGGATGTTGCAGGTAGCTTGCGTTTTAAATTTGATGGAGCATTCCGAAACAGACTTGCCGCTAAAATCACGTCGTCTAGTCCGACTACTAACTATGACGGCACGCAACTGACGGCACCATTTTATCTAGAGAATACGGTTAACTATAATAATTTGCAACCTACCTCCGGCCCAACGTTTGATTGTGGTTCAAAAAAATGACAGCTTCACGGTCTCTAGCGAAAAGGGAAATGGTGCGTTGAAATATCCAGTCGGCTTAATGACGGCCGATGAGGTAGTCTTCTTCGGCGAAGTGCCATTCTCTTCGAGGAATAACGATGCGGAATTGGTTAAGAAGAATTATCTCGAAGAGAATCGTGGAGATATTAAATCTATTTGGACTATGACGCCAGATGATTTCTACTTTGCTCCATTAATATATCAGTATGGTGGTGGCTTTGGTTTATTATCGGCAACAGGGCAAGACGCGGCTGGTTATTATACGCAACCGGTCATTGCACTGAAATCTGACACCTGTATTAGTAGTGGGGAAGGTACTTCGACTTCGCCATATCTAATTAATGGAGATAATGCGCCATGCGCCGTTCCAGAAGACGAACCGGCAGAACCGGAAGAAGTCCCAGGCAATATCGATAATCCGAATACATCAGACGAGATAATTGCGGGCTTTGTTATGCTAGTAGCTACCGTGGCAATTTGTGCTATCGCAATTAGCCATAAAGCGAAGCGTCGTCTTTGATATGATATACTAGTCAAATAATCAGGAGGTAATGTGGGAATATTAGTAGAAAAAGACGAAGATAAAAGTGAATTGAGTCGTCGCATCAATGCCGATTTGCGCGAACGCGCCGTTCGTAGTAGTAAGAAGGAAGATGTCGACCTAGTAGAAGATTCCGAATATCTTAAAAACACCAACAAGACTAATCGCTTTAGCTGGTTCTGGTTTATCCTCGTCTTTTTGGCTGCTGTAGCCCTCGTCGTTATCTTTATAGTAAGCTAGTTTTTACCGCATAGACATTAATTGCGAGAGCGAGGCATCATACGAAACGGCATTCACTCAGCCCGTCGTTACGGGTGAGCGCCGCCTCGCGCTCGCCTCGTCGGCTGCGCATGTTCGTTAGATGCCTCGCTCTCGCAAACAGGGTATTGATGTGGTAAAATATATCTATTATGGCCACTATTCAGGAACTGAAAAATGAGCTCAAAAAGCTCAATGCAGAATATGCAAAAATCAAGGACCTGCCGGCCGACCAACGTGCAGATTTTGGCAAACAATTAAACATTAAAAAACAACAACTAAACGCCGAAATCGCAGCCGCCGAGGCCGCTGCCGAACAGGAAGACGTCCAGCCGCTAGATATTAGCGCGCCGTGCGACATTAACGGGCAGATGCCAGAGTTTTTGACTGCTGATTTTGGCAGCAAACACCCACTAATGACTGAGCTCGATCGCGTCATCGCGATTTATCAGAGCATGGGTTTTGATATTGCCGAATCCGTCCAGCTCGACGATGAATATCATATGTTTGACAGCCTTAACTTTGCGAAGGGCCACCCTGCACGTGATGGTTATGATACTTTCCGCACCGAAGAAGGCTTTATTCCGCCAGCTCACACTAGTACGATGCAAAACCGTGTTCTAAAGGCTAACGCTTACAAGCTTGCTGAGGGCAAGGCGATTGCTGTTGCTGTCCCGGGCCGCGTTTATCGCAACGAAGACGTTGACGCTACGCACGAACATACTTTCTATCAGTGCGAGGGCGTCTATGTTTCTAAGGATTGCACGCTTGGCAATATGCTTGGCATTCTTCGTGAATTCTTCGAAAAATACTATGGCCAAAAACTAAATATTAAGACTCAGCCAGGCTACTTCCCATTCACAGAACCAAGCCTAGAGTTTCTAATCGAAAAACCTGCATCGCTTGGCGGCAAAGGTGATGGCTGGCTTGAGATGCTTGGCTGCGGCATGATTCATCCAAATGTTCTAAAGGCTGCCGGCATCGACCCGACTAAATACCAAGGCTTTGCATGGGGGGGCGGTATTGATCGTCTAGTTATGTTGCGCTATGGTCTCACTGACGTTCGCAACTTCGAAGCAGCAAAACTTGATTTCTTAAAGGAGTTCGCATGTTAATTTCGCTTAATTGGCTCAAAGGCGGTCTCCGTACTGACGGTATTTCCGACGAAGACCTCGTAAAATTAATTGGTGCTCGCCTCGTCGAGGTTGAGGGCGTCATTGATCAAACTCACAAATATGACAACATTTATGCTGTAAAAGTAATGTATTGCGAAGCAATCGAAGGCACTCATCTTCATCTTTGCAAAATCGACGACGGCGGCAAAGCCGAAAAAGTCGAGCGTGACGAAAATGGCTATGTGCAAGTTATGTGCGGCGCACCGAATGTTCATGAAGGCATGTTTGCTGCCTGGATCGCTCCGGGTGCTATTGTTCCGCAGACCTATAATACTGACGAACCATTCGAAATCGGCATGCGCAAGATGCTTAAAAAATACAATAGCTTCGGTATGATGGCTGGTGCTGACGAACTTGATTTTGGTGACGACCATTCTGGTATCGTTGAGCTAAACCCCGCAACCGCAAAGCCGGGTCGCCTCATTTCCGAAATGTTCGGCAATCTCAATGACAAGATTCTTGATATCGAAAATAAATCACTCACGCACCGTCCAGATACCTTTGGTATTCTTGGCTTCCGTCGCGAAGTCGCTGGTATTCTCGGCCAGAAGCATACGAGCGAAGATTGGTATATTGATCCAGAGCAGAAGTTCGATAACGATGAGAATATTAAACTAGATATTACAATCGACGAAGCGCTTTGTCCTCGCTATACTGCAATTGTTTTCGAATCTATCGCTGAAAACAAGAATGACTATCTAAACTTTGATGCAACTTTGTTGTCGCGTTCTGGCATGCGTCCAGTCAATCCAATTGTAGATGCGACGAATATTATGATGCTCGCAACTGGTCAGCCACTACATGCTTTCGACTACGATAAGTTTGTTGCAGTCGGCGGAAGCAAGACGCCAAAAATTATTGTTCGCGCAGCAAAGAAGGGTGAAAAACTCGAGCTTCTTGATGGTACTATTGCAAAACTCAACCCAGACGACATTGTTATTACGAGTAATAATATTCCTGTCGCACTCGCTGGCGCAATGGGTGGCGCAAGCACTGCAATCGACGAAAACACAAAACGCGTAATTCTCGAATCTGCAACCTTCAGTCTCTATAACCTTCGCAAAACTCAGATGGCGCATGGTATCTTCTCCGAAGCGATTACACGCTTTACGAAGGGTCAGCCAGCTGGGCAGACCAAGGCCGTCGCTTTGCGCTTTGTTGAGGCGGCAAGAAAGTACCTCAAGCCACTTGCTTTGTTTGATACTCAAAAAGAAAAGCAAAAACCAATCGAGGTCAACCTTACGCTTACGCAGCTCAACGCATTGCTCGGCACAGATTTTACTGCAGATAGTGTTAAGCGTATTCTAGAAAACGTTGAATTTATCGTATCGCTCGATGGCGAAAATATCCATGTCGTCGTTCCATTCTGGCGCACCGATATCCATATTGCAGAAGATATCATCGAGGAAGTTGGCCGTCTTTCTGGCTTCGATAACATTCCGCCGGTACTGCCGCTTCATGCAACCGCTGATCCAAATGAGCTCTTTGCGCTCAAGTCTAACATTCGCGATCATCTAGCCGCGCGTGGCGCAAATGAGGTATTAACTTATAGCTTTGTCCATGGTGATTTGATGCAGAAAGTTGGCCAGAAGCCAGAGAATTCTTACAAGATTATCAACTCGATTTCGCCAGAATTGCAGCACATCCGCCAGAGCGTGGTTCCAAGCTTGCTCGACAAGAGCTATGCTAACCTTCGTGCTGGCCACGATAAGTTTGCGCTCTTCGAAATGAATCAGGTTTATCCGCGCGATCTCGGCTTCGACAACGACACTGTCCCGCGCAGTCGTCATGAACTTGGCTTTGTCTTTGTCTCGCAAAAAGAGCAGAGCAATTACTATATCGCAAAGAAGTATCTCGAAAGCCTACTCGATAGTCTTAATATTTCGCATATTCTCGTTGAGTTTAAGGCGAGCAGCACGAATTCATACTATGAGCCAAAGCGCTCCGCGATGATTATGTGTGGCGATGTGATTCTCGGCTATATTGGCGAAATTCGCCATGATGTTCTTCGCGGTTTTAAGCTTCCAAACGGTACTGCGGCATTTGAGCTCGAGCTTACGAAATTGCTCGACCAAGAGCAGGGCGTAAATAGCAAAGATTTCCGCACGAGTGACTATCCTGCGGTTCTTCGCGATATTACGCTAACCGTCGACGATAAGGTGAAATACTCTGATGTCGAATCGAAATTACGTAGCATCCTAAGTAGCTTTATTTACAAGCTCGTACCGACTTCTATCTATCAGGCAGAGGGTAGCAAAACGAAGAATTTAAGCTTCCATATCGAATTTGCGTCCCCAGATAAAACCCTGACAAAGGACGAAATTTCCGCTATAATGAAAAAATTAGAATCAGTAAAATAACAGTGTGGGCACGGAGGTAATATGATTGTTAATGAAGAAAGAAAAACTACGCCAAAGCAGCGCATTGTTATCGCGCTTATTGCTTTGTTCTTGCTCGGCAGTACATTTGCGCTATATGCCGGCATTGTCCTGAGTTACAAAAATCAGGAGACTCAGAACGAAATTAGTGAAGAAAAACAAACCCGTTTCTCGGAGCTTTATGCTGAGTTTCAGGCTCGCCGAGACGAGCAGGCAAAAGAGCTATCTGGCAAGTATTTTGATACTTTCAAAAAATATCGCCAGAATGTAAAAGCGTACAATGCGGCAGCTGTTAATACGCTTGCTACACAAGATCTAGTTACTGGCACTGGCCGTACGATTTCTTCTAAAGCAGACGACGATGGCAATGTTACTAGCTATGACACTGATTATGCGGCATATTATATCGGTTGGCTTTCGGATGAAACTATCTTTGATTCGTCTTTTGATAGTAATGATAATCCAGCGGCGCTCAAGAGTCCACTTCGTGGCACTTCCAGCATGATTCAGGGTTGGCTCGAGGGTATTGAAGGTATGAAGATTGGCGGTATTCGCGAGATTACGATTCCTTCTGTCCTTGGTTATGGCGAAAACGAGCAGGGTAGCATTCCGGCAAATTCTCCACTTAAGTTCATTGTTATGCTTGTAGAAAAGCCAGCAGCGCTCGAGGTATCTGATGAGCTTGAGCAGCTTGGCCAAGAACTCTACGGCACTTCTATTCGTGACAATCAATAATTTGACCTTAAAGCACCTCTTCTATAGGGGTGTTTTTTGTGCTAAAATACAACTCATATAATAACAGGGGTAGGTGCCCTTGATTTATTATATAAATAGCATAAGCATACTTGACTATTTTGTAAAAGTATGCTATAATGGAATTATGGCGTTAGAAATATCGCCATCGTACATTAGAATCTACATCCAAATAGCAGAAATCTCCTTACTTATATCTGCATTCCTAGGTATTCGGTTGAGTATCCGGAAATGCAGATATAAGCAGTGATCCGCTAGAGCGGCACTTAATAATAAAGGAGGTATCTGTATATGGCAAAGTTCTATTGGCACGATTTTATTCCGAGTTTTTCTGGCGTTGTTCTGGTAACTTTTATTGCGCTCATTGTAACAGCATTTGTTACCGGATACCGTTCAGTAAGGGTTCGTCCCCGCAAGGTCGGAGGTGCGAAGTTAAACCCGGAAGCACCAAGATTTAAATCTCGCAAAGCAGCGTTGGTCCGTGAAAATTTTAAACGTGGGCTTGCGAGAAAAAAAGACTTAGCAGATTCGGTTATCGTTTTTCGCAGCGTAACAATGGATATCATTTGGGCACTTGGAGCTGGCGTAGTTTTTGTATCAGTGTTAGTCAATGAGCATTGGTATGGAATCGTACAGTTCTGGATTAATGATCTGGCTGCAAACGAGGACGCAGCTTGGGGCGACATCATGGCATTCATGACAGTAGCAATCCTCGGTGGCCTAGTGACCACTGTTTTCTGCGCGGTATCTGAATATGGTCAGTGGTTGCACGCGAGCAAATTAGTAGAGAGATATCTCTACAAGCTCAATGTCCGTCCGATCATCAAAGAAACTCCTCATGTCATCTTTATTGTCCAGGCTTTAGTTTGGGCTATTAAAACAGTGACAGAAGAGAGGCGGGTTAAAAGAAGGATAGCAGCCATTGAGAAGCGTAGTCGTATTACGATGACTAGCGCTAACGAAAAAAAGCCTATAGATTGCAAGGTGATCGAGTTTGATTGTCGTGCAATTTAAGGATGTAGGTTCAAACCCAGGGTCGACTCGCGAGAGTCGGCCCATTTCCTTTTTTAATAAGGTAGCAATGATTGATACCAGAGCTGAAGTTCTTCGAGTAAGAATGAATCGGCGCCACTTTCGGCGAGTTCATGAATGCGCTTAATATAATTATTAGCGCTATTTTTTATGCGTTCGATGCGGTATTTTTCCCAAGCTGCATGTTCAGATTCAGAAAGTGAATTTTCGAAATTACGCGCTTTGTAATGTAGTAGTAAATCTGGCAAACGCGGATCGTTAAAATCTGGATGAAAATCTGCTAGATCGTTTAAAGTTGCACGCGTAATTGCTTTGCACTTGATGCGGTCTGGCTCATTTAGGAAGCCGTCATAAAGTGCGCTTTCGCTATCGATTGCCGGCGGAAATTCTGGACGTTCTTCATTTTCACTGCGCATGCGTTCGATAAAATCTGGGTGTGCGAGCAGAGCTTTGAGATTCTTCTCAACGGTTTCTTTGTCTAGACTGATTTTCTTCCAGCCATCGCCTTGTTCTAGCACGCCGAGTGGTGCAACGGCAGGGCAGTGATTATATTTTAATTCTTTTACGGTAGGGAAGAATTTTGGTTCTTCTTCGGCTAGTAGTTCGTCTAAATTACGACGCAGATCGAAGACTAATACATTGCCATTCTTCGCTGGCGCAATTGGATATGCTACGGTAGTTTTTGCGTTAGCGCTAGAATATTGCCCGCAAGTATAAACGAATGGCGTTGGTGTCTGGAGGTTAATTAATTTCTGGACGGCCTTTTTGTCGCGCATTTTGAAAAGCCAATCAAAAAGTTGCGGCTGTTTGTCGCGAATTAGACGCGTGACGTCAATTAGAGCGTTTACGTCAGCAAGCGCATCGTGGGCATTCTCATGCGAAATGTCATTCATTTTCGTCATAAGTTCAAGGCGGTTTGTTGCCTTGCCTTCTTCTGTGACTGGCCAATTGATGCCTTCTGGACGAAGGGCGCGTGTCATGCGAACAACGTCTAGCATATCCCAACGACTGCGACCGTCTTTCCATTGCCATTCGTATGGGTCATAGAAATTACGCCAGAAGCAATGACGCATATGCTCATCATCGAAACGTACAGAATTGTAGCCGCAAGCAATCGTGTCAGGCGTAAAGATTTCTTCCATAACGTACTTGCAAAACTCGGCTTCCGTCAAGCCGTCGAGCTGTGTGCTTTGCGGCGTGATGCCAGTAACCATGATTGCGTCTGGGCTTGGTAAAGTATCGTCTGGTAATTTTACAAGAATATTTACAGGTTCGCCGATTGGCTGCAAATCCATATCGGTACGCTGGCCGGCAAACTGCATAATGCGGTCAGTGCGCGGGCTAAGGCCAGATGTTTCTAGGTCATAAAAGAAGAATGATTGCTTCATAAAACTATTGTAGCATTTTGAAAATGCTTATGTTTTTAATCTGTATCTCAACTCTATATAATAAAAGTATGTCTAAGTTGGTAGGTATAAATTCACTTCGATTTTTCGCGATTGTCTTTATCGTGATTTATCACCTATTTCGTGAGTTTATGCCGGGTGGCTTCTTGGCGGTCGAAATCTTCTTTTGCCTGTCCGGCTTCCTAGTCACAGGCAAGCTCATTCGCGAAATAAAAACAACGAATAATATTCACTATGATCGTTTTTTGTTGTCGCGTTTCAATCGCCTATTTCCAGCGCTTTTCATTTGTATTCTAATTAGTCTGGTGCTTGGTGTTTTTGCAAATCCAGATGTTATGACGGGCGCGCGTGCGAATACTTTTACGGCTCTTACTTTTTCGACTAATGTCTCAGAATTATTTACTGGCGGCAGCTATGAAAATAGTTATTTGCCAAATATTTTTGAGCACACATGGTTCTTGGCATTGCTGTTTCAGTTTTATCTAGTCTTGCCGCTTATTTTTAAACTATTCTTGAAGATTTGCAAAAAAACGCGTGATGCGATTCGCTCATCGGGAATTACATTTATACTATTCGGCATTGCGTCGGCGATATTAATGGCCTGCTATGGTGGATTTTTCGGTATGCCAGACCGCGCTTATTTTGCGCTTGATTCTCATATGATGGCTCTGTGTTTTGGCGCCGCTTTTGCGGTGTTTAATTATCTTAGACCGCGTGCTCCGCGTACCGTTAATCGCGTGCCGCTATTAGTATTGTTGATTTCGGTAGCGTCAATGGTTGCTTTAGCATTCTTCTTTAGCTATAGCAATCCACTGACATTTATTGTCGCAATGCCGGCGATGTCTTGTCTAACGGTCATTGTAATTATGTGCATTATTCGTTTGCAGAATAATATTCATGAGCGCCGTAAAACAATGAACGTAATTCGCATTTTTGAGGCAGCAGGTAATCTGTCCTATGGTATCTATTTGTATCACTGGCCGCTCTATATTATCTTGCCGCATATTTTGCCGTCCGATACTACGACGTGGGGCTATGCAGTAATAGATATATTATTAAGTTTTATACTCTCGGTTTTTACGCAGCGACTGTTGCGCATCGAAAGGCCATTCGAAAAGTTCCGCAAGCGTCGACGCGTAGTGCGCGTCTCGCATATGACAGCGGCGCTTGCTTTGCTTGCGATTGCGACAATTACGCTCGTGCGCGCGCCGAAAACTTCTAGTATTGCTGAGCAGATTAGCACAGCGGCGGGGCAGGAAAGTGAAGAATTGGTGACGCAAGCCAATTCCAGAAATTATCTCGGCATGGAAGCGATCGTTAGCGAGACTGTTTCTGTTTTAGATAAACAGCTCTCGTTAGCGCAAAATTCAGAACATATGCCGGCGCCTAGCGGATCGATTGCGGCCGCAAATGCTAATAGCGCAAAAGTACTCGTGATTGGCGACTCGGTGACGCTCGGTGCAAAGCAGGCGATAGAATCGACGATTGCAAAATCTTTTGTCGATGCAAAAGAAAATCGCGGCATCGAATCTGCGCGTAGCCTCATTACGAATTATGTTGCAACGGGAAAACTCCCAGCAATAATTGTTATTAGTTTAGCTACGAACCAGCGCACAATTACGGAGCAAATCCTGCAAGACATCGTTAACGTCTCAGGTAAGAACCATAAGTTTATTCTTGTCACTGCCTATGCTGGGCCACTGCAACCGCGCGACTCTCAAAATGCCGCACTCAAAGATTATGCTTCTAAGCATGATAATGTCTATGTTGCGGATTGGTGGGCAGTATCGCATGACAATTGGTCACTTATGTATGCTGATCATATTCACTTGAATCCAGCCGGCCGTACGGCCTATGCGAATTTGCTAAGTAATGTTATAAGGGGAATGCGATGAAGGTAAAAAAGAATAGTCGCCGCAATTACGCAGTGTTAGGTTTTGTAATAGCTTTTATATTCTTCGGTGTTGAAGTATTTGCTGTTTGCACGGCTAAGAATCAATACGACTATAGTCGCGCCAAAGAGTCTGCTGAGGAATTATCGGTAGAGCTCGGTTTAGTCTCGTCCGCGTTGGACTCCGGCAACCGGAAGTTGTACGATGATTCATTGTCACGCTATCGCGCAACTTTGTCGACTTTTTCCGAAAACGAATATAGCTACCGCCACCAAGCAGAACTAATAAAACAGCTACGTGACTATAATAATAAGCTCAAAGATTCGGAACCAGAGATTGCGGAATTCATGGAGCTGAGTGCGGCATTGTCAGGTCTAAATTCTGAATTGTTCAACGCCGATTCGGATAAGCTGGATGCCGTCAATTTCTATCATATTCAGGAAACGTTCCAGCATCTACGCGAGTCGCTCGATAAAATGAAATCTGAAAAACTGACGCCGCTCAAAACGAAGCTAGATGATTTTGCTAAAGATATTATTAGTCTCACGGAAAGTTCTGCTATTTGTATCTCGGTTTGTCCGAAGAGTAGCTTTGAAGGCAAGCGGGACAAGCTAAAAGAAATCAAAGAACGCTACGCAAAAGAATTGAACGAACTTAGCAAGAAAGCGTCAGAAGATTATAATCCGAGCGAAATAATTATTCGTCTTGGCGAAATCTAGTTAACAAACTAGCCGAAAACGCTTATACCACTCTGCGTAAAGGCAGCTTTTTGATGGTAGAATAATAATATGCATAAGATTATTTTTCCTGAAGCAAATAATGATTATATCAAAGAGGCGGCTATTCGCTTGAATATGATTTGCGAACCGATTCTTGTCGAATCTAGCGTACAAGACGCGGCTGTGAAGATTCTTGATGGCGAAGCAGACGCGATGATTGCTGGTATCGATTATTCTTCGCGCGACGTGATTCTCGCGACGCGAGATGTTATAGGAATCGCCGAAGGGAGAAAGACTTTCTCTAGTTTGTTTGTGGCTAAGTTTCCCAATGGGCAGAGAATTATTATTTCTGATGGCGCCACTTGCAAAAATCCGACCAGCGAGCAGCTTGCGGATATTATTGAACTGGCTAATGATGCGGCGGCAAAAATACTTGATGATCAGCCTCGCCTTGCGGTATTGAGTTTCTCGACTTTCGGTTCTGGCGGTAAGGATCCTTCGATGGAGAAGACCGCAGAAGCTATTGCGCTTATTCGAGAGCGTCGCCCGGACATCCTAGTCGATGGCGAAATGCAGCTCGATGCGGCCGTCAATCCGCGCGTTGGCGAAAAGAAAGCGGCAGCTCACGGCGGCTCTGAGGTAGCAGGACATGCTAATGTATTAATCGTTCCGGATATTAATTCTGGCAACATTCTCTATAAATCAATCGAGCAATTCGCTGGCGCTACGGTGGCTGGACCAATTCTGCTCGGCTTCGCAAAGCCGGTTTCCGACCTTTCGCGTGGATCAACTGTCGAAGATATAGTACTTACTGCAGAATCTCTCTTAAAACTGATTTGATTTTCAGCCTCATTTAGCTTATGCTATAAGTAGGTAAAAGGTATATTCATGAATAATAAAAAGGTCATCATTGCTCTAGCTCTATTATTTGGAATGTGCTTTGGTTTTAGTCTTACTCTTGCCTATAATATGGATGAATCGGTCATGGCGAACAAGTTTCAGCTAGCCGAATGGAAGACGGTTTTTACAGAGGATTTTGAATCGCCGTCGAATTGGGTTACTTGCCAGACTGTCGACAAGACAATCATAGTTAAGAATGAGTCTAATATTGATGCGTCTGTCCGCATAAAACTAGAAGAGCAGTGGTTGAAGAAGGATGGCACTGAGCTTCCTCTTGTGTCCGAAACTAGCGGATATCAGATGGCTCAAATTAACTTTCTAGAAGAGTCTGGTTGGACGAAAGACGACAATGATGGGTATTATTACTACGATGTGGATTTAAAGAAAAATGAATCGACGAAGAGTCTGACGACTGGCGTAACGTTAAACTGTGACGCCAACCTTGATGTTGATGTAGATTATGCTGGTGCGACTTATCATTTGAAGTATACCGTACAGATGATTCAGGCAGATAAAAAAGATGAGTGGCGCACGAGCCAGCGCACGCGACTATATTCTGTAATTGCGGGACTATCATCGAATATCGATACTACCGAGAAAATAGACAATGCAGTAAATGAATAATCTGCTAGTAGCAATAGTGACTTTCCAATCTATTATTATCGTGGAGAAAATGTGAATAACAACTTGATTTTCGCTGATAAATGTTGGCGCATAGTTCGTACGGCCGAGAATGGCGCTACGAAGATTATATATAACGGGGTGCCAGACGGCGGCAAATGTGTCGCTACTGGAGATGGAGCTACTATTGCTACGAATGTTTCGTTCAATGCTGCAGTTCCAAAAGATTCGTCGGGTTATTATCAGACGTACTATACGGAGTATTTGAGTTATATGCTCCCAGAATTTAGCGATGATCATAACTATATTACTCCTCTAGATAAGTCATGTCAGAGTCTCTCTAATAGCACCTACTGCTCTTCAAGCGTTTATTTCGGGAGGGATGTGACATGGGACGAATCTGCACAGAGATACACCCTTACTAATACATATAAGACCGTAAAAGCCTTGTCTGATAGCGATAATTCTGACGATAATCTAAAGTTATCGGAGGGTTACAGATACACATGCTTGGCTCGTAATACGCTTTCCTGTGAAACTGTATATTATGTTGCCTCTTTGGGCGATAAGAACTGGTATCACCTAATAACGCTAAAGCGTGGCAAAAAGCTCGAGGATTGGCATAATGAGATATTTGCAAATACGAACGATAATAACGTAAAGACGATTGTTGATCAGTGGTATGAGCAAAATATTAGTGAAAATAATTCAGATAAAATAGCTGATGTTGTATATTGTAATGACCGCCAAATAGTGTCCGGAGCGCTAACATCTAGTGATAGGTCCTCTCGCCAGGATAATTTTTATGGCCGTTTACAATATTGGTACAATCAGTTTGCTTATTACAAGAATCGTCAATATGGCAAAGCTAGCTTGGATTGTGCGCTTGAACGAGACCGCTTGACGGCGAGTTCGGCCAATGGCAATGGTGCCTTGAAGTATCCTGTTGCCATAATATCTGCAGACGAAGCTCGATTGGCGAATGGGGCACTGAATAATGCGGCTACAGCATCGTATACTATGACGCCGTCCGTAATCAGAACTGGAAGTGAATCTAGTGCGTTGCCGTATTCAATTTTATGCCTAAGTTCGAGCGGCATAAATAGCGGCTGTAAAGCAGTCCGTCCTGCTACTGCACTGAAGTACGATACTTATGTCGTTTCCGGCGACGGCTCAACCGATTCTCCATACAAGTTGGAGTGGTAAAGATAGTGCGAGCATTCAAAAAATAGCCTATATTGCGAGGCTATTTTTGAACATTTATGATATTATTTCTTCTTTGCCTTTTTTGCAGTCTTCGTAACGCCATCTAGGCGACCACGCATATCGCGTAGGGAGTTCATGTAATACAAGAATGCGTCATAAGGCGAATCGTAAGGCGAGAAATAAGCGTGTACGTCGCCATCGTTAAAGTACTTCGTGCACATGTAATATGGATGGTCGGAAGTCTGTAGACGGCGCCAGTCTTCGATTAAGGCGGGATCGCCGCTAGCGAGAACTTCTGGTTTAATATCGTAAATCGCCTTCATTGCTTCGTGCTGCATGGAGTTGCCGAGCCAAGCGCTCAAATCGCGTTCAGTGTCGGCCCAAGTGACAGTCCAAGGCATTGAAATCTCTGCGGTTGGCTCTGCGCTATCGCAAGCTTCAGAAACGGTAAGGAAGTTATTGTCTTTATCGCGATCCCAGCGATAAACAAGATGTTCAAAGAATTCAAAGATGCCGGTATCTTCCCAAATGTTCTCACCGAAGGTTTCAAAATCCATAAAGAGATTAATGAGTGGACCACGAAGAGTTGCGGCCTCGAGCCACTGGATATACTTGTCTACCGTGAGTGGCCATTCCTTCCAATGCTTGTCAGAGAAGCGGAATGCAACATCATCAGAAAGACGATAATTCTTCATGAGAAGCTTAATATTTTTGCAGCCTTCTGGACGATAGACGAAGTTTGGACTGCGCCATTCAAGAATCTTGTCCCAGCCTTCTGCGAGGATGCCCTTGAAGCCGTATTCGTCGGCCCATTTAGCAAGTTCGTTGTTATAAGAAAGCTCGGTATTGCGAAAAACTTTGCTACGTACGCCAAATAATTCATGAATACGATCCTGATGTAACTTTACTTGAGCCTCAAACTCTTCGCGGTCATAGAAGAAGGCTAGAGAGTGATAATAAGTCTCAGCGACAATTTCTACGCGACCGGACTTCACGAGGCGCTTGAGCGTTTCTATGACGTCTGGCGCCCATTTTTCGGCTTGGTCGAGAAAAGTACCAGTAATCGATAAAGAGAACTTGAATCCAGTATAAGTATTGATACACTTTTCTAGGCGAGCAAGCATTGGGCGATAGGATTTATCGGCAACTTTTTTGAAAATGCGCTCGTTGTTTGTGCCGGCATACCAATCCTTTTCGGTCCAATAATCGTGATCGTGGTCGACCGAAAAAATACTGTAGTGCTTAAGGCGCCACGGTTGGTGCATGTGCAAATATAGAACAATAGAACGCATTAGTTGTATTACCTCGCCTAAAACCTATTTCTCTTATGTTTCCTTACTTCATCATACACTTCGACGCATTTTTTCGCAACATCGTCCCAGGATATGCGAGCGTATTCGTGCTTGATGCCATCGCGTAAGGAATTCACGAGAGCAGGGCTTTCGGCGATATTTACGAGGGCGCCAGCAAGCTTGTCTTCGTCCCAGAAATCGTAGCGTACGATTGAATGCAATACTTCACCGACGCCAGACTGCTTAGTAATGATGAGGGCATTGCCATGGTGTGCTGCTTCGAGGGCAGTAAGACCAAAAGGCTCAGATACAGAAGACATTACAAAGATATCGGAAATGCTATAGATGTCGCGCAGTTGCTTGCCGCGAATAAAACCTGTAAAGATGACGTTTTGCGAGATACCGAGATCGGCGCTCATGCGCATGAGCTGTTCCTTTTGCTCGCCGTCGCCAGCGAAAAGGAAAACCATCTTTGGATGGATGCTAATTGCACGCGCGGCGGCACGCATCAAATGGAATAGGCCCTTCTGAAGCGTAAAGCGACCGACTGTGGAGACAATCGTGTAGCCTTTTTTCTTTAGGTTTTCGAGATACTGATAACTAGAGCCATCGAAATGATAATCATCGTCTGGCATCGTCCAACCATTGTAGGCTACGTCAATTTTGCTAGGTGGGATGCCGTAGCGCTCTACGATTATGTTTTTAGTTGCCTGAGAAACGGCGATGATTTTATCAGCCCAAACTAAACCTTCGTATTCGATCTGATGAATGAGTGGATTGCCGCCACTTGCGCCGCCACGGTCAAATTCGGTCGCGTGAACATGCGCGACGAGCGGAATGCCATATTGTTTCTTTGCTAGAATGCCTGCCTCGTAAGTGAGCCAATCGTGCGCATGGACAACATCTGGCTTGAATTCCATCAGATAACGCTGGACGAACTCACAATAGTTCTTCTGGATGTCGCGGATGGAAAGTGTTTGCTTTGTTTTGGTATGATGGAACTTCTTTATTTCGATTTCCTTAGATTCGTAGGCACCGCCGTAACGAATCAATGGATCAATATGCATAGCGGAAAGAACCTTCATATACTCAAGATGATGCTCGGCTTCGTATGGGACGACAAAATCAATGTCCGCACCCATTTTGGCTAGGGACTTGGAAAGATTTAAACAGGCTACTCCGAGGCCACCACTGTTATGTGGGGGGAGTTCCCAACCTAGCATTAGAATTTTCATCTCCTTTTAGTATAGCACTAGCGGGATGATTTTTGTACTATTTATAACGCAAATTGTGAGTTGTAGAGTTCGGCATAAAAGCCATTTTTCTTCATGAGTTGGGCATGTGAGCCGGTCTCGATAATATTTCCCTCGTTCATGACGAGAATTAAGTCGGCGTTTTTGATTGTCGAAAGGCGATGCGCAATGATAAATGAAGTGCGACCCTCCATGAGCTTGTCCATCGCTTTTTGTACTAACTCTTCGGTGCGTGTATCGACGTTCGAGGTTGCTTCGTCGAGAATGAGGAATGGAGCATCTTCGACCATGCCGCGCGCAATTGTAAGAAGCTGTTTTTGGCCAGCAGAGATAGAATCGTTTTCGGAGATATCCGTCGATAGGCCTTGCGGTAAGGTTTTTATGAAGTGGCTAAGGCCAACTGTCTTGCAGATTTTCATAATCTCATCATCGCTAACTCCGTGGCGGTTATAGACGATATTGTCGCGTACGGTTCCAGAAAATAGCCAAGTGTCCTGAAGCACCATCGTGAATAGGGAATGAACGTCTTCGCGTGTCATATCGCGTGTTGAGACGCCGTCTATGCGGATATCGCCAGAGTTAATTTCGTAGAACTTCATTAGCAAGTTGACCATCGTAGTTTTGCCGGCGCCGGTCGGGCCAACAATTGCGATTTTTTGGCCTGCTTTTGCGCGAGCGGAGAAATCTTTAATAGTGAGCTTATCGCTATCTGCGTAGCCGAATTTAACGTGGTCGAATTCGATGTCGCCGCGAATTTTGTCCTTATCGATGTGTTGTTTGATCTCTTTTTGATCCGAGAGCTCTTCTTCGTCGATGAATTCGAATACGCGTTCACTTGCCGCTGCAGCCGCCTGTAGACTGGACATTGATTGTGCGATGCGCGAAAGCGGAGAAGTGAAGAGACGGACATAGCTAATGAATGCCACGATTGTGCCGAAGGTAATGGCGTCATTTGTGACGAGAATTGCACCAGTGACGCAGACTGCCACATAGCCAAAGTTGCCAATGAATGCCATCATCGGATGCATTAAGCCGGACAAGAATTGGCTGCGCTGATTTGCCATATAAACGCGCTTATTAAGGTTGTCGAATTTGCGGTCGCATTCCGCC
>JAHKZT010000069.1 GCA_020626475.1 bacterium | reverse complement strand
CTCAATCTGCAACGCACATGGCCGCATTTTATGCTTTAAAACGAGATTCGGTGATTATTTTCCGAAACTTATTAATCTGTGAATGTTTAGCATTTTAATTATAACATTCTCGGAGCCATATTAATAACTTCAAATATATCTCCAGACGCCCCAGAATCATCCAGATTAAACGGAGCGGGTTAAGCCAATAAAACTAACGCCACTAAAATTAGTCCATTTTATAGGTTACGAGCAATAAAAAAAGACGTCCGAAGACGCTTATTTAGACCTTATGGTGCGGGTTAAGAGACTCTAACTCTCGACCTCTTCCTTGGCAAGGAAGCGCTCTAACAACTGAGCTAAACCCGCAACTGCATTTGATTATAACACGTGCTACACAAAAATGCTAGCACTTTCGGATTTTTTCGATAAGAAAGGCCATAATAAACACGATGAGGTTCGCAATTACTACCGTTGCGCCAGTTGGCGTAGCAAAAATATATGAAGCAACCAGACCAGCAACGAAAGCTAGAGCCGATATTATTACTGAGAGCAGGACAATGCCCTTAAAAGTATGATTTAAGCGCATCGCGCTAAGAGTTGGGAAGATAATTAAGCTAGAGATCAGTAAGGAACCGAGCAGGCGCATGCCTAGCACAACTACAATCGAACAGATTGCAGCAAAAATCGCATCATACATATTAGTTCTAATACCAACTGACTTTGCGAATTCTTCGTCAAAAGTAATTGCAAAGATGCGATGATAAGCAAATAGATATAGCAAAATGATAATCGCAGTTAAAATAATGCTCAAAACAACATCGCCCCAACTGACAGCAAGGATACTACCAAAGAGATAGCTATTTAGATCAATATTTACACCCTTCGAGAGCGAAATCGCCATCGTGCCAATCGCGAGACTCGACGCCGACAATACCGCAATCGCCGCATCGCCATGCACTTTGCGACGCTGACTTAGGCGTAAAACGAAAAATGAGGCGATAATTACAATTGGCAATGCGAAATACAGAGGCGTGAAGCCGAGCACTGTTGCAATCGCAAAGGCCGAAAAAGCCGTATGACTCAGACCGTCGCCAATCATAGAATTCTTACGCAAGACGAGCGACACGCCAACTAAGGCCGCACAAATTGCAATCATTAGACCTACTAGTAGGGCGCGTTGCATAAATGGATAAGCAAACATTTCAAACATCAGCGGTAATTCTCCAAATACTTCTTAGTTGTTGTAATATTTACAACACCATCTTTAATCGCAATCACTTTATCGCCAATCAAATCGTCCGCGTCCAAATCGTGCGTAATCATAATTATCGTTAGGCCATGTTCTCGATTGAGCTTTTTGAGCGTCGCGTAGAAATCTTTACGCGATTTGTAATCGAGATTATTTGACGATTCATCGAGAATCAGAAGTTTCTTCGTCGCTGACAAAGAGCGTGCAAGCAAAACTTTCTGTTTTTGTCCGCCAGACAAATCAACGAAACTTTTTTTCGCTAGCGTTTCAATACCTAATTTCTTGAGGCTCTCGTGCACATGTTTATGTTCACCATGACAGTAGAATGGACGCATTTTCATATGTCCAAGACAGCCAGTTAAAACGATTTCTTCAACTGTGGCAGGAAAATTCGCGTCTATCCGCGTCTCTTGCGGTAAATATCCAATTTGTGTGCGATCAATATCGTCATATATGACTTCGCCAGACATCGGCTTAATTAATCCAAGAATGCCACGAATGAGCGTACTTTTGCCAGAACCATTCGCGCCAACTACGCAGGCAAAATCACCCTGCTCGAGCGCGAAGCTAGCGTCTTTTATAATTGCCTTATCGTCATAGCCGAGACGAAGTTTTTTGAGTTCGAGGAGTGCCATTACTGCAATAATGCCTTCTTTAACACTTCAATATTTTCGTACATGATATCTACATAGGTTTTACCGGTGTCAAAATCCTCCTGTGAGATATTGTGTGCCGCATTCAAAGTATAAACTTTTGCGCCAGTCTCATCCGCAATGGTTTGCGCCAAAGCGCCGTTCGTCAATTCTATCTTCAAAACTACTGGAATTTTGTCAGCTTTTACCTTGTCGATTAAGAAAGCAATCGTGCTACTACTCGCCTCGGTCTGTTCCGCGCAGCCCGGAAAGGCAGCATAATAATCTAAGCCATATTCGTCAACGAAGTAGCGGAATGGGAAACGGTCAGCAAAGATTAGCTCCTTGCGTTTTGCGCTCTTGAGAAGCGATTTGATATATTTGTCTATCTTTTCTAAATCATAGATATATTTTTGCGCGTTGTCCGTAAATTCGTTTAGTTTCGCTGGCTTCTTGGCAATAAAATGATCGCGCAATGATTGAACAATACGGATTGCATTGACTGGGCTAGTCCAGACGTGTTCGTCAATTTCTTCTTCGCCCTCTTCTTCGTCTTTCGCATCCATCCCCTCTTTGATTTCTTCATTTTTTAGGTCTACGAAATCTATAAGGCGTAAGGTTTTGCCTAAATCGATATTATTGTCGCGCAGCATATTATCAACCCACCCATCGGATTCGCCGCCGGTATAAATGAAGAAATCTGCTTTCGAAATATCTACAATATCCTGTGGCGTAGGCTCATAATCGTGCATTTCGGCGGCAGGCTTCAGCAGCATTTTGACTTCACCAGCATCGCCAACAATCGCGCGAGCGAAATCATAGCTTGCAAAATTTGTCGCAACAATGCTAAAGTCCGCCTGCTTTTTCGGCAAAGACCGCGCGATTCCAACAAGTAGCGCAGCTACCATTGAAAAGATTGCGAATACTATAACGAATCTTTTAGCAAATTTATTGTCCACAGCAGCTCCTACATATTCCATTAATTACTATATTCGTTTCATTAATTGCAAATTCATGCTGTTTTTTAATATGATTCATAAGATTGCAGAGATCGTCACAGTCAACATGTTCAATTTTGCCGCAGCCCTCGCATTTAAGATAGCAATGGCCAGAGCGCTCGCAAGACTCCAAGAACTGAAAACGCGCCGACCCATCACCGCCGAGAGTTTTCCTGAGTTGCCCCGCTTCCGTTAAACTATCGACTATACGATAGACAGTCGTCTGACCGATTTCTTCGCCACGGGCAAGCAGCTCCTGATAGAGTTCTTTCACTGAAAAATCCGTCTTTTTGGACTGAATCAGCGAAATAATAAGATCTTTTTGATGCGTGTTATACGACATATCTTTATATTAACGCGTTTTTCTGAATTTGGAAATGGTTTTCATTTTTAATTTAACTCAGTCCCCTACTGCTACCGAACTACGTTCTTCGTCTCATCTCGGGAGTAACAGACCACAAAAAAATGACCCTTCGGGTCGTTTTTTGTGTTCTGGTGCCCGAGATGAGACTCGAACTCATAATCCGGTAAAGGAAGCGGATTTTAAGTCCGCCGCGTATACCAATTCCGCCACT
>JAHKZT010000068.1 GCA_020626475.1 bacterium | reverse complement strand
GCAGCAGCAGTCGCAGCAGCAGACTACACAGCAGCAGTCGCAGCAGCAGCCCGCAAGGACTAAAAAGTTCTGGGAGATGACTGACGAGGAAAGGATAACCCATAACGAGGAGAGGATGAACTTCTACCTCAACAGGGCTGCTAATTCTCAGAACAGTTAACTCGACAGGACTACCCCACAAAAACCAGTCAATGATGGAAAATATAACCGCGCATCGAAAGGAGGCGCGGTTTTTCCTTGCCCGAAAAATCTTGTATAATTAATATATGAAAAAAGTACTCTCATTCGATATCGATCAAACACTAAACATTGCTAAGACTCCGATTCCGGACGAAATCGCCGAACTTCTCCGCGATCTTCTTGGCAAATATGAAATCGCGCCAATCAGCGGCCAAAAATTCGAGCAATTTCTAATCCAAATTGTCGACCGCCTCAAAGATGTCGGCACTACTCCAGAGCAGCTCGAGCATCTTCATCTCTTCGTCGCTCAGGGCACCCAATACTACCGCTTTAACGCCGCAAAAAATGACTGGGAGCAAGTCTACAACTTCCCTCTCACCGATAAGCAGGTCGCCGAAATCACTAGCGCAATCGAAAAAGCCGCAAAAGAACTCGGCTACTGGGAAGCAGACAAGCTCGCCGAAGGCGATGAAATTATCGAAAATCGCCTCAGCCAGGTCACCTTCTCGGCTCTCGGCCAAAAAGCCGGCACCGAAGCAAAATATGCCTGGGATCCAGATTGCAAAAAACGCGAAGCTATTGTTGCTCGCACCAAAGAACTCGCCCCTGATTACGAATACGAAATCGGCGGCACAACCTCAATTAACGCCTTCGTTCCTGGCATGAACAAAGTCTTCGGCATGACTCATCTTCTCGAAGAGCTCAATGTTAAAAAGTCCGAGGTTCTCTACTTTGGCGATATGACCCAGCCTGGCGGCAACGATTATCCAGTCGTCCAGATGGGCGTCGATACTATCACCGTCCGCTCGCACGAAGACACCGCCTATGCACTCCGCGGCATCCTTGGCGTCTACGACAAATAATTCCCGCAAAAAAATCACAAAAGCGCAGCCTTAAAAACACTGCGCTTTTTGCTACCTCGATTACGCTTGTGGTAAAATGAAAGCATGAAGAGGTATTTATTTGCGCGCACACTCCGCGCCTCTGGCAGATTGCTACTTTTTGCTGGCGCTATGCTCGGGCTAGGTTTTGCCGCCATCCACATTTATTTATTTTTCTATCGTTTATTCAATAATGAGCCACTCACGCCAACAATCCAATTGCTCCCACAGGAATCTACTGACGCTATCTATGATAATCCAAATACTTTCGCCACATTTATTACTGCAGCCATTAGCGTAATAGCTGCCCTCGGCCTCATTGTATTAATCGCAAAACTTTACAATAAACACATGCGCAGCATTATTGCACGTATCGCAAGACTCTTCAAAGCGCAAATCTTCACCGTCGAAATCATCAGCACGCTCATCGCTTGGACAATTACCGTCCTTTCAGTTGCTCCTATCTTTCCAACGGCTAGCATCCTAGCAACCTTCGCGTTTATCATTAACGAATTACTATTTATCTTTGCCTGGGGCGCATACGGGCAACCAAACTATAAAATCTAGAAAGGCATCATAATGGATACTCCACGCAAAAAATACATCATTGCTAACTGGAAAATGAACTTCACGACCGGCGAAGCAAGTCTTTATCTCGATAAACTCAGCAAACGCATCCAACCATCTCGCAAAGTTCAGGTCGTCCTTGCCCCAAGCACTATCTCCCTTCAACCGCTTTCCTTACAGGTTAACCGTCGCCAATTCAAACTCGCCGCACAAAACTTCTACTGGCGCGAATATGGCGCATATACCGGCGAGGTCGCTCTCAGCCAAATTCGCGGCTTCGTAGATTATGCGATCGTCGGCCATTCCGAACGCCGTTACGTTTTCAATGAAAGCGAAGAAGACATTGCTCAAAAAGTTGCCGCCGCAATTCGCAGCAACATTACCCCTATCCTCTGCATCGGTGAGACTGCCCTCGAACGCAAAGACGGCGAAACCGCCGCCGCAATTAGCAATCAGCTCACTAGCGGTCTACACGAAGTCAGCAAAGAGGATATCAGCAAAGTAATTATCGCCTACGAGCCAGTCTGGGCAATCAGCAGCAACAAGAACGCCAAGCCAGCCGAGCCAATCGATATCATCGAGGCGGAACGCCTTATTCGTAAACATATCGCAAAACTTTACGGCAAAGACATCGCCGAAGAGATCTCGATTCTCTATGGCGGCTCAGTCAATAAAGATACTGCTGCCGGCTATCTCGAAATCGACGGCATTGACGGCCTCTTAATTGGTAGCGCAAGTTTGATTGCGGACCAATTCTGTGCTATCTTAGAGATAGCTAAAGGTGTAAAGAATGAGCGACAATATTGACTATAACGAACTAGATAAAGCAGTAAACGCAGCAATCAGCGCCCGTAATGCCGCCAAAGCTCAGCCAAAAGCCGAGCCAAAACCAGCAGCTCCACGCGCGCCCCAAAAACCAGCCGCTAAACCGGCCCATCGTGGCGTCGTAATGGATTTTGCGCCGCGCCGCGCTTCTCATATTGGCAAAGCTCCAGCAAAAGCTCCAACGCCAAAAATCGCTGCTAAACCAGCTCCAGTCGCTAAGGCTCAACCAAAGACTGCCCCAAAGCCAGTAGCTCATCCTACTGTAGCTCGCCAGATTGTCAGCCCAGTCGCAAGAAAGCCACTCGCAGCACCTATTTCACGTCTTGTTAATCGTCCAGCCGTTAAACCCATCGCAAAGACTATTGCAAAACCAACCGTTGCGCCCGCAAAACCTGTCAGCAAGCCAGCCATGCGCCCAGCGCCAGCTCGCCCTGCTCATCCTGCGCAAGCACAAGCTCGCCCAGTCGCAAGGCCAATTGCGAAAACTGCCACAAAACCAGTCGCAAAGCCAGTCGTAAAGCCGGCCGAAAAACCAGCGCCAAAAGCTGAGACTCCGACTCCAGTACTCAAAAAGCGCGAGGCTCCAAATGCAAACAACTATTCTCTCGGCGGCCGTTCTCCTTTCATGGCAAACGCCAAGGTCGTAAAGCGCCCACTCGGAGCAAACATTCCAGAAACTAGCGCTTCTGCTCTTCGCAGCACTCATAATGTCTATAGCCAAAAGAGTCCAACTCGCGCTACCGAAAACGCCAAAAAGCATATCGTCACTCAGAACTCAAAGAAGAAATCTGGTTGGCTCTGGACCCTTATCGTCCTAGCAGTAATCGCCGCAGGCGGCGGACTTGGCTACCTAACTTATCTCATTGTCTTTGCGCATTAAGCAATAATCTGATATAATACCAAAGTACGTATCCCTTGGTGGGTATAGCTCAGCTGGTTAGAGCGTCGGTTTGTGGCACCGAAGGTCGAAGGTTCGAACCCTTTTACCCACCCCAT
>JAHKZT010000067.1 GCA_020626475.1 bacterium | reverse complement strand
CGGGCAATACGGTAGTCACTATCGTTAGCCGAGGCGAAACTGATCATTGGCAGCCTGACGGTTCGACTAAGACGATTGAATTTAGGGATCAGCAACGCACGAGAATCACTACTCTTTCATCTGGTGAAAATGTTACTGTCGGCCTTAGTTCTTCGAATCAAATATGATACGGATATTCTTGCGGTAATGGGTTTTCGCTTAGCATGTACGCCGGGTGGCTCTATTTCAAAGGTACATATTAAGACTGTAACTAATATCGAAAAAGATGTTGACGTAAATAAAACCTGTAATGAGTATGGCGTGGCGGGCGACATTACGTATGAAGCGTTGGGCTTAGAGCGTACGGATTATTTGTCCGAAGTTGAGTATGAGTTGGGCGTAATTCCGGCTGGAGTTCAAATTCGGAATAATGCAACGGAAGATATGTATGCGATAGTTTATTATGGCGCGAGATTAAGTAATGAACGTGATGCGGTGTCGACTGTAGAAATATTTAATACCGACGATGCTGCTTATACGACGGGCGTCGCAAAGATTGTGTCGAAATTTGTGGCGGCCGCATCGCTTGATATCTCTGCGATGCCTACGCAAGTTATCGAAGCGGGGAAGTCATTGAACTTCAGTGCGAAAATAACTCCATATTCAAGCGCGACGGGATATATGCATAGCACTCCATATCCGATTATTTATATTCGCCAAGAAACGCGTGACAGGAATGGTAATTTCCTTCCGATTTCGAGTCTGAAGATCAAGAACGGCGATACTCGCGGTAACGAGGATATTACTGAGAAGTTTGGGCAGGTCAGTTTCTTTGATACGGATACGGCCCGTGTTTATGTGATTGACGGCCGCAATGTAGCAGACGGTTCGGCGAATGTTTCTAGTGGTTTTATTGATAAGAATGGCAATATTACGGTATCTAGGCTTGAAATTTCATATTCGATTGAGACTAATCAATCAACCCCAGATCAGGCCCATAATGTGCGCGATATGATTTTCGTACAAAGTGCCGGTATTGATGATGTCTCTACACATCAATCTAAGGGCGATATCTATAATATTACAAATGGCACAAGTGGCGGAATTGTTTATAGTAACGGTACGAATTATTATCAGATTCGGGGTTCTCAATCAATTGCGGTGGATGATTTTGCGAAACATGCTAATTCATCGGTTTGGCTAAAATGGTCTGAGGGCGCAAATCCGATTGCAATAGGCACATCCGAGGCATCGTTGCTTGATATGAATATGCAACTCGTAAATAATTCCGGTGTCGAAGTGCCTGGTCCGACGACGGTTTATATGCCAGTGCCAAAACGTGGCGAGAATTGGGGTAATTTGAATTATGAAGGCAAAGATTTTGGCTTCTCGACGGCATTGACTGGTCCACTAGCAAACCCGAATTCGAATGTATTTGAAATTTTCTACGGTAAGAATATTACGCCAACTAGTGATGGAGCTTCACTTGAAGACAAGGCTAGCCAGTTTACGAGTGACGTAAGCGCCTGGTCGGCGGCTGATTGGAAAGCGGTGAACTGTATTAAAATTGTTGCGCGCAATATTCCAGTAACGCGCGCGGCGGCGAATGTCTATGATTTCGTCTATTCAGTGCGTGCAGTTGATGCTGATGATGTTGAAGATGGCGCAACTGATACCTGGCGTCCGATCTACTATCAGCAATTAACAAATAGTAATGGCGATACTTTTGCCGGTTGGTATAATGCAAGTTATATCTCTATTCGCTTGGCCGATAATAAGATTAATGGTCAGCTTTTCGTGGACGCAAACGAGAATGGTAAGTTTGATTCAGGCGAAACGGCTCTGAAAGAGAGTGGCTGGAAGGTAGAACTTTATGATCGTGATTCGAATCAATTAGTTCAGACAGTTACTACAGATGCAGATGGTAAATATGAATTTATTGAATTACTGACTGCGGATTATTACATAAACGTAGTGAATAAGCATCCAATTAGCTACGGCGTGAACGGCGGCTATCTCTTTACGAAGAAGGGTACAGTGAGCAATGCTGGGTCCTATAATACTGACAATCAGGCGGTCGGTTCTAGAACTTCATCACCGATGCATGCAACTGGATATATTAGTCCTGTTACGCCTTCGCGTGGCGTGAATGAGGCAACGTATAACGTTGGTGTGATTAGTTATATAGCGAATACAAATTGGAGAGCTAGAGTAAGTTTTGATGATAATAATAATCAGAGCGGCAATCGACCGAATACTATAAAGATTACGGCGAAGACTGGCGCTATGGATGATGTAGAGCGTCGAGTCGGGGTGGGCGATACCGATTTAGCCTTGCCGCTTTATAGCACGACTGGAGAAAAACTAGAGTATAGCTTTGCGGTAGAGGACGTGAAGGGCTATGACAAGACGGTAGATATTGATGGTGATGTGGTGGTAGTGAAGTATACGGAGAAGACTGCAAAACCGCAGACTAAGGCGACGATTACGGCGCCGAGTTCGATAGCTACTACGGATACCGCGATTGATTATGTAATTGACTATACTGCTGAGATTGAAGACTATATCGGCGAGGCTGAAATTACGGTAAATGCCAAGCTGCCTCGCGAAATCGATGAAGAAGCGTCGGAGCTTGATGGCGGCGTTTATGACGCGGCTACGAAGAAGATTAGCTGGACAATTAATGAGCCAAGATTCGTGAGTTATGACGAAGAAGGTGCGGTAAAGAAAATTACTCAGCAATATAATCTAAGTCTAGCCTATGTTGGCGTAGGCTCGAACGACAGCTTGGCTGTAGAGCTCGATACGGCAATGGCCTTGAGTGTGAGTAGAACGTCGGCAAATGATGATATTACGACAAAGGTTCGTATTCCGAGCCGTATCTATAAGAAATATGTAGATGAACAGGGAAATGAGCTTGCTGATGGCGAGGTAGTCGATGGCTTTATTGGCGACAGCTATATGCCAGAACCGAAGCAAATTTCTGGATATACGTTGATTAGTGAAGCTAAGAGCTATGAATTCAAGGCCGAAGAGCAGACGATAGTGTTTGTCTATAGAAAAGCGGAGAACCCATTAACGGTGGATAATATCGTGATTTGGGTGGCAGTTTTGGCGACCTCCGTCGCGATACTCGGTGGGCTAAAAATGAAATGCTGGCGCTAAACGTAATTTTATTAGTTATTGGATTAGTGGCTTTAGTGAAGGCGTCCGACGTCTTTGTTGATGCGGCATCGTCGTTTGCTACGCGTTTGCGCGTGCCAAAGATGCTGGTGGCGCTGACAGTAGCGGCATTTGGTACTTGTGCACCAGAGCTCGCAATTTCGTTTACGTCGATTGCGCGTGGTGATGTTGATATGACGCTCGCGAACGTGATTGGTTCGTGCATCGTGAACATTCTTTTGATTGTTGGCATAGCGACAATCGTGAAGCCAATAGAAGTGCGAGAGCAGACTGTAAAGCGCGAGCTGCCGTTGCT
>JAHKZT010000066.1 GCA_020626475.1 bacterium | reverse complement strand
TTGGTAAGAATGCTAATAACCTTCGCGCTCTCCAGCATGTCGTTATGATGACCCTCGTTGCTCGCAATGCTGAGGTTACTCGTGTAAATATCGATGTTGCAGATTACAAGCGTCAACGCGCAGACAAGATTGAACGCCAGGCAGAGAACTGGATTCAGGAAGTACGCCGCACTGGCAAAGAGAAAGTCCTCGACCTTAACGCTGCTGATCGCCGCGTTGTTCACCGCTTTGCACAGGACTACTCCGATATCGAAACCTTCAGCCAGGGTGAAGGCCGCGAACGCCGCCTCCACATCGTCCGCAAAGACGTCGCAGAAGAAGAGTAGAATTCAACAGTTTTACCCACAGAAATCCGGCCAAAAGCCGGATTTTTTGTTTCCCGAACACTTCCTCACCCCTGTAAAACCGAACATGTTCGGTTGTTAAATTGACTAATTATTATAGAATAAATTCACACGCTGTGCAAAACTTTTTAAGCTAATAATGGTAAAATATAATGTATGAGTAGTAAGTCTATCGACGGGCTACAGCGGAGAAGTGAGAGTAAAACTACAACCACTAAGAAAACTGCGGCCGTAAAGAAGAAAACCACCCCAAAAAAGATTACTGTTAGCGCTCCGAAAAAGAAGCGTAGCTTAGAATTGCCCGAAAAAAAGAAAGATCTCAAGGAGCTTATTGCAGAAAATGAAGCCCTCGAAGTAAAACAAGCTGAGGCTGAAAAAGCTACTCATCGCGAAGATGCCGTTAAAGAGTTTCTTGAAGAGGTAAAAGATGTAGATCCTACAGATCTCGCAGAAGTACCAAAAAGGGAACAAAAGAAGGAAAAGCGCAAAAAGATGAAAAAAGAGAAGAAGAAAAAGCACATTGTGCGAAAAGTTCTCATTGTATTAGTGCTATTACTTATTGCTGCTGGCGTTGGTGTATATTTCTATCTTAATGATACTGTAGCAAAAGTTACTGATGGCGGTAGTCTCCTTGGTTTAATTTTGTCCGATCCAGATACTCCGCTCAAGCAGGATGATAATGGTCGTACAAATATGATTATCTTTGGTACAGAAGGTTATAGTATGGACGATCCAAATTATGATGGCGGCTTTCTTACTGACTCTATGATGCTCTTGAGTATTAATCAGGAAACTGGTGACGCTAAGGCGGTAAGCCTACCGCGCGACCTGAAGGCGTCCTTTACCTGTACTGGTACGGGCAAATTTAATGAAATTTATTACTGCGAATATTCTAAGAGCAAAAATGAGCAAGCTGCTGCACAGAAGCTTGCTGATGCCTTTAAGGAAGTGCTCGGTGTGGACGTCCATTATAAAATCCATGCCAACTGGGATGCGGTCGTAAAAATCGTAGACGCAATCGGTGGCATTGACGTAGTCTTCACCTACAAAGGCCAGGGCTGGGATGGTGATGAAGTTACAATCGAAACTACTAGCAAAAAAGGTCTCGCCGATAGAAACAATAGAGGCAAAACTTATCTAAATTATCCGAACGGCCAGGTAGTTCATCTTAACGGTACGCAAGCGCTAGCTGTGGCGCGTGTACGTAATGCCTATGGTGGTTGGGGTGCAGCAAATGGCAACTTCAACCGCGAAGTCTTCCAGCAACGCATTCTGGAAGCTATCATAAAGAAGGCTAAAGCAAATAATGTCGTTTCTGACCTTGGCGCAGTTATGCAGATTAAGAGCGCTGTTGGCGATAATCTTCGTACAGACTTCAAGGATACTGAGATTAAGACCGCACTCAAGATTGCAAGCAGTGTGGATATGAAGAATCTCGAATCTATTTCATTATATTCGACCGATGATAAGCCACGCGCTCTCATGACGACTGGCATGATTAATAACATTTCTTATGTTCTTCCGACGGCTGGTGTAGGTAAATATACCGAAATCCATAATTATATGAAGCGTAAGCTCAGCTCTGAAGCATTTACTTCCGAGAATGCACAGATTGCTGTCCTCAACGGTACGAATGCATATGGCATTGCTGGCAAGGAGAAAACTCAGCTCGAAAACAACGGCTATATTGTGAAATCTACCGGCAATGCGCCGAGCGGTCTTGGCGGTTTTGATGGCGTCCATATCTATCAAAAGAATGCAAAGATGACGCTCACTGCAGAGGCTCTCAAGAAGTTTTATAAGATTGACGGAAAGAACAATACCTTCATTACTGAAATTCCGGAAGGTCTAAAAAATACCGAAGCCGACTTCATTGTTATTATTGGAAACGGTTTTTCACACTAGGCCTTTTGGGGTATAATAGAGCAAATGAAGCACTACTATACTGATGGCTCTGCCTCCCCTAATCCCGGACCTGGTGGCTTCGCAGTGATTGATTTAGACAAAAAACAACCTGTCGCTCTTGGCAAAGAAGCCAACTCTACAAATATTCGTATGGAAGCAATGGCGCTTATTGCCGCCTATAAGCTCGCTGAGCCCGAAGATGAAATTATGACAGATTCAGAGTTTTGGGTTAATGTTGTAACGAAATGGGCCTCCGCCTGGAAGGCTAATGGCTGGACGAAGAAGACTGGTCCAATCAAAAATCTTGAGCTCGTTCAGGAGCTATATCAGCTTTACTTAGATAAACCGGACGTAAAATTAATGTGGACTCGCGGTCACGTTGGTACGGAAGGCAACGAATTAGCCGACGAGTGGGCAAATAAAGCGCGACAGGGCGCAGAAATATAGGAGGTCAGCATGAAAAAGACCATCATTAAAATGAAGTTAAACTCCCGCGCAGATTTTATTGAGACGCTCAGTGAGATTGATTTTACTTTTTCGGCTCCTTATTGGCAACATGATCGTGTCTTTGTGCCAAAACGTTTTGCGCGTGATAAAGCTATGCCTCGCCTCACTCTTCGCACAATCGTAAAAGATCCAGAAAAGAAGGCGATTTATGCACTTGTTATGCGCCGCCACTTCGAAGACGAGAAGTTTGATCTTGTTAATGCTACGGTCGTAAAAGATTACTCCGAAACCGCTCATATTCTTTATCAACTCGGCTACGAGCTTCGCTATGAAGTCAGCCGCCGTCGCGAAGAGCTCCGCATGGGCGAATCCGTGAATGTTTATATCGATAAGATTGATGGCATTCCGGGCTATTACGCGCGCATCGAGTCTGATTTAGCTGATGGCGATGATCCTCGCGAAGCTTATAATGATATTCTTGATACCTTCAAGGTACTCCGTGTCTCTGGTAAGCCAGTCAATGAAACTTACGGCGAAATCCTAGAATCTTCCAAAAACGATCCAATGGATAAAATCGGCTAAATAAAAAATATCTCCCGCAAGGGAGATATTTTTGATGGGCTATTTTTATTTTTCAGCCTTCTTAGCTGGAGCTTTCTTAGCTGCTGGCTTCTTTGCTGTAGTGGTTTTCTTTGTAGCAGTTGCCTTGGTTGCAGTAGTCTTCTTAGCTGGAGCTTTCTTCTCGGCGGTTGCTTTTGGAGCAG
>JAHKZT010000065.1 GCA_020626475.1 bacterium | reverse complement strand
TCTGGCAAAGAAAAAATCGAGACGCCAAAGAAACGTCGCAAGATTTCGAATCGCTATCTCGAAGTGATTGGTGCGCGCGAGAACAATCTCAAAAATATTGATGTAAAATTCCCGCTTGGTGTAATGACGGTTGTCTCTGGCGTGTCTGGCTCCGGCAAATCCACGCTCGTGAATGAGATTGTTGCGAATGAACTATTGGCGCGCCTTAATCGTGCGCAGACTGTTCCTGGCGCACATGAGCGAATTGACGGAATTGAGCATTTGAATAAGGTTATTGTAATTGACCAGTCGCCGATTGGCCGTACGCCGCGCTCGAACGCTGCTACCTATACGGGTATTTTTAATAATATTCGTGATTTGTTCGCTGAGCAGCCAGAAGCGCAGGTTCGTGGTTACAAAGCCGGTCGCTTCTCATTCAACGTTAAAGGTGGTCGCTGCGAGAAATGTCAGGGTGATGGTGTTTTGAAGATTGAAATGCATTTTTTGCCAGATGTTTTTGTGACTTGCGATGAATGTCATGGTCGTCGCTATAATCGCGAAGCTTTGGAAGTTAAATTCAAGGGTAAGACGATTTCTGATGTGCTTGATATGACAGTCGATGAGGCGGTCGAATTCTTCGAAGCTTTACCGCTAATTTCTGGCAAGTTGAAAACTCTTCAGGAAGTTGGTCTTGGCTATATTAAGCTTGGCCAGCCGGCTACGACTTTTTCTGGCGGCGAAGCGCAGCGCATTAAGCTTGCGACGGAGCTTAGTCGTCGTTCGACTGGCAAGACGCTATATATCCTTGATGAGCCGACGACAGGTTTGCATACTGATGACGTAAAGCGATTGTTGTCGATTTTACAACGCTTGGTAGATGGCGGTAATTCGATGATCGTGATTGAGCATAATTTGGACGTTATTAAGACTGCTGACTGGATTATTGATATGGGTCCAGAAGGCGGTCAAGGCGGCGGTAGAGTTGTCGCGACTGGCACCCCTGAAGATGTAGCGAAAAACGAGAAGTCTGAGACGGGCAAATACCTAAAGCAGATTCTCTAGTGCTTATGCTTGATTTTCTCTTGCGCTTATCTTAAAATATAGAGTAGATTTTAAAAATAGGAATAAATTTAATGAGCGATACAAAATTAGCACTCGCAAAGCGCGAGGTTGCTGGCAAAAAAGTAAAAAACTTGCGTGAGCAAGGCATCATTCCTTCCGTTGTTTTCGGTGAGGGCGAGCCTGTTCTTACGCAGTCTGTCTATAACGAGACCGAAAAAGCAGTCCGTGAGGCTGGTTACCACTCCCCTATCGATGCAACTATCGACGGCAAGGCTCAGATGGTTCTCGTAAAAAATGTTGATATGGATCCAATTAAGCGCCTTATTCGTAACATCGAATTCCAGGCAATTAATGCCGACGAAGTAGTTGAGGCGACGACTCCAATCAAGATCGTGAACTTTGAGGCTTCTGACGCTTCCAAGGCACATCTAGTTCTCTCGATTGTTCTTGAAGAGATTGATGTTAAGGCAAAGCCTGCAGATCTTCCAGAGTTCATCGAGCTCGATGCAAGCAAGCTTGCAACGACCGAAGATGGTCTTACTGTTTCTGACATTGTTCTTCCAAATGGTGTTGTCTTTGCCGATAAGGAACTCGACAAAGAGCTTCCAATCGCTAACGTCTACGACCCAGCGGAAGAAGCTGCAGAACGTGACGCTAAGGCGGAAGCTGATAAGGCTGCTGATGAGGCTAAGGCTGCTGAGGATGCAGCTGCGGCGGCAGCTCCAGCTGAAGAAAAAGCTGAGTAATATCGTAAAAAAGGAAATACCCACCTTAATGGTGGGTATTTTTTGTGAAGGAATAAATGCCAGCTTCTTTGAGGATGCTAGCCAGGTAATTGAGTTCGCGAAATGTAAAATTATTTGTGCGAACTACGCGCCAAAACGGTTTGTCCTTGATGGCTAATTCGCAGACGATAAGCTCCCGGCCGCTTTTCTTCATTACAACATAAGGAATGTTGACTGAATCGCGTTCTAGGACGTCGGCAATTGCGTGTTTAATGCCATCATGGTCGCTTTTGTTCAGCAAATTGTAACTCTTTTTACTGAAATTGCAGATCAATTGTATCGTGATTTCGTCGATCTCGACGGCTTCACGAAACGTGTCGTTGTCGCTGTATCGATGTGTGATTTCTAACAGCTCCGGCAGTGCATCCAGGTCTTCTCGGCCTGAATCGGTTTTTGAAACTAGTAAAGATTTTCCCTGCAAATTGAATTGCGCTGACACCTCTATATCTCCTAAAGAATAATTATAGTAGAAATATAATACAGAATTATATTATACCACTTATGTCTTTAGAAGTCAATCATTTTTCTTTGGATAGTCGCCGGCGTGTTTGAGGATAATGATACCCTCTACGATTCCCCATATTATGCTCGCTAAGAAAAATACAATTCCGGCGATAAGTATGAAGTTTAGGGTATCGTCATAACTACTCATGTCGATGCATTCGCCTCCGTGTTGGCAAGTATAAACTATGACAAGACCATGCCCCAATGGAAGGAAGAACATACCGAAAGTTATTGAACTAAAGAGTAAATGTATAAAACCGCGTTTTTTATTGCGCATCATAGCATTATGAATCCCGGTGGTGCCGAGTAAAATTCCTAGAATGCCGGCTTTGATAGCACGACTGCGCGTAATCGGTTTTTTGCGATATGTAGATTTAGCGACAGCCTCATCTAGGTAGTCTTTGCCGTGTTTTTTGCGGTTAGGCTTAGTGGGCATTATTTGACCTTCAATGCGTCGGCGTTTGCGATTAGGCGTTCGCGGAATGCGCTGCGAGCCGCATCGGCATTATCGTTATTGCCTTGCCATGCTTTAAGTGCTGGGTCCTGCAAGGCGCGAGCATATGAGAATGTGACCGTCCATGGGAATGGGCCATTGTTGGTAACTTCCTGAAGGTTCTCGGTAGCTTGAGTGACGCTCTGTCCGCCAGAGAGAAATACGATGCCGGCTAGTTCGCGTGGAACATGCTGGCGAAGGACTTGGGCGGTTGCGCGGCCGACTTCGGCCGGAGTGGACTGCTTGGCTTGTTTCTTGCCGGCTAACACCATATTTACTTTCAGTAGACAGCCGGCGAGATTGATGTGCTTTTTGGCTAATTCGTCGAATAGGCAGTCGAGGATTTTGCCGGTATATTCAATATTTTGCTCGATCGTGTAGTCGCCGTCGTAGACGAGCTCTGGCTCAACAATTGGGACAATGTTGGCGGCCTGACAATCGCGTGCATAATCAGCGAGGATTTCGCAGTTCTTTTGAATTGCCATCATACTTGGGCTATGATCGGTCACTTCGAATGCGGCACGCCATTTTGCAAAGCGGGCGCCCATCTCATAATACTCTTTAAGACGCTCCGGCAAACCGTCGAGTCCTTGAGTATATTTTTCGTCGGAGTTTTCGAAGTTCACGAGACCCTGATCGACCTTAATGCCGGAAATGACGCCGCGGTTCTTGAGGTAGTCGATGAA
>JAHKZT010000064.1 GCA_020626475.1 bacterium | reverse complement strand
TTAATAATTTTGGGCACTAATATTAACCAGCCCAAAGCTATGTATGCATATATTTTATACGATTTTCGATGTCATGTAAAGAGAAAAAATCCGGCTCAGCGAGCCGGAGAAATGAAAGGAAAAGAAACAAATTATTTGCTGTACGAAAGTGCGATTTTGCCAGCACCGAGTGCTCCAATAAGAAGCACTGCTACAAATACGACTCCAAACATTTTTTCATTCTTTTCGAAGTCGTCCAGCATAGAGCGCCAGGTATAATCGTTGTAGGTTATTTTTCTAAGATGATCCGTATCATCCTTCGGACACCACGTAAAGGTACCTTCAAAGTAGTCATAATAGATTTCGTCTGGCTGATAGCGAACCCTCTCGCAAAACTCACTCACGAGCTTCGTCTCTTTGTAGTCGTGGTATTTCATAGTGCCTTCAAAAGCAACAGCTACAAAAATGGCATACAGGACGATAAAAATAACAATTTTCTTGGCTTTCATTAGGAAAGCCCCCTTTCTAGTAAAGATCTTAGGACGTTGCGAACTATACTTATATTGTATCATAGTTCTACGTTTTTGTCAATACATAAGCGTAAGCGTTCTGCGCTTTTTATAGTATAATTTAATCAATGGAAACCACGAAGGAACATAACGCTACGAGTTACGACTCGTGGGATAAATTGCGTAATCCCAATGAGCAAAACAGCGAACGCGACCGCGGATTAACTGATGCTCGAGCAAAAAGGATCGGCGAGGCGGTCAAGATGGCCGATACGATGGTCGAAGGCAAAATCTACGATATGTCCGAGCGCAGTCATTTCTCCCCTGAAGAAATCCGCAATTATCTCGACGACATAAGTAGCAGAAATATAGACTTCCTTAATATTATTCACGCCGACGAATCGCTAAAACGCAGCTACCGCGAAATAACCCGCGAGTTTCCTGCTACGAAGGAGATTTTTCTTAGCCAAATTCACGACAGCAAACTACGCGATGAAGATATACAGAATGCTTACTCTAGCCCCGCTATGCGTCTGCCTGACGGCTCAGTGAAGCCAGTTGTTGCCTTTAATTTCAAAAATCCAGATATTTACCTTAGCGAGATGGCTGATGAGAAAGGAGATTTAAAGGGTTTTTATACGGTGCTTACCGAAATTGCGCTACGCGTCGGCGCAAAACCGTCCGAAGTCGCAAAGAACAGAGCGCTTGTTTCTACTTTCGTAATGGCGCATGAATTTGGTCATGCCCTCGATTTTCATTACAATATGCTAATACCAGAAGTCGAGAAAGCGCAAAAAGAAGGTAGAAGGCACGTCGGAACCGTAGCACTGCCAGAGGCGCTCGCGAAGCATCGTGACCTTCGCAATTCTGATATGGCATCGATTTTGTCTGGCAGTATTGAGACTGACTCTCGCGGCGATACCGACCTAAACAATATCCTAGAATCACGCTATCGAGATTTAGATCTGCGAACTCCTTCCGAACGCCGTATATACAACAAGAAAAGCTATCGCACTTGCCGTTCAGAGAATATCGCCGATAGTTTTGCGATGGCTTTCGTAATGCGCCATTATGACCGTTTCTTTTATGACCCACGCAAAGGCGAGCCGGCAAATGGCCGCGTTGCGACGAATCTATATGGCGAAACTAAGTCTGTCGGCGAGCAATTATTGCCACTGCTAGATTTTCATGCCGGCAAACACGTTAAAACTAGGGTTCTATCCGATGACGGCTCAATGCATGAATATGACGGCTGCCTATGCAATTCGCTACGAAGAAATGGCGATTTAGCTCTCAATATCAGCGGTAATCCAGCCGATAACAGTAGATCGAATATCGAAAAATTAGGCAAAATACGAGACGTCCGCTTAAAACAGGAACGCGGAAAACATGGCGCGAAAAATACCTTCTATCTAATAATGGACAACTTTAGCACGATAGAGCTTTCTGTGTCCGGTACTGGCGAAGCACCTAAAATTGACGTGCCGCCAAGTGATTTACTAAATCGTTATCATCTAGACGAAGGTAGCCTGATTTGTCTTCTAAAACACCGCGTAAACGAGGGCGACTACTCTAGAGTTAGCAATGGCGGTCTCCTTGCTGGTCATCTCGCTAAAAATAGCCATGGCTCACTAATCAGAGTCGGCAGCGGCATCTATCTAAATAGCGACCAAGCGAACGGCTTTGTCGGCGGCAATACTAGCCATGTCAAGCGCTTCTATCGCAAATGGAAACGATATTTCGTTGAGACGAGTACTTCTACTTACGAGATTCTGCCTTACGCCAATAAACGCAAGTCATAGCTTGCACGATTGACTTTTTATGATTTTCGTGATATAATTATAAGATAGCTTCCAAAATTTTGTTTTAGGGGGGTGAAATACCATGACGAAGCTAGAGTACTTTTTTACCGAAGAAGAGGAAAAACGCTGTAGGAACGAGGAGGAGCACGAGTTACTTCCTATCTTGGAAGTTCCGCCCTATATTCCTTTCGATTTCGACGCGTTTGCGTTGATAGAGCGCTATGCATTATTGACTACCAAAGAGTGCTACTTTGACTGTCAATTCGAGGAAGACGCCGAATCTAAGACCGTTATCATTAGCGACGGCTTTAATTACCTTCCGCCGAAGATAGCTAAGCTCGTACTCGAAAATGGCTGGTTCTGCCTTTGCGTACGCCAGATCAGCGCCAACAAGCCATATAGCGAAGAAGTATCGTTAATCATCTATTATAACGATATAGCAAGAATCCATTTCGCTGATATGGTCCATCCTGCCGGCGCCTGCTCGGAAATCTTCATTTCTATTCGCGAAGAGAATTGCAGCTATCTCTGTAGCTACAATAGTCACCCGCTCGCAATAGGCAATGATGATGACTTTGCGTGTTCCGCACAGGCATGCACGAAGCGCCTCGGCACTATCGACTACATCGACGAGCGCGGCATCGACTATCTGGCTCAATGCCTCGAGTACAGAATCAAGCAGCTCAAGGAGTAGCCAAAATCCTCTTTCGCCCAACAAAAACCCGCCGGTCTTTCGATCGGCGGTATTTTTGGTGTGAGTTTTATTCGCGCTTTTGGCGAGATTATTTAGAATTGCGCTTTGTCGCTACGCTCTAAGCTTACTCTCACCGTTATTTGCGAGAGCAAGCTTTCGCAAATAACTTATTTCGAGTTGCGCTTTTCAATAATCTCTTGAGCGATGTTCGGTGGAACTTCCTCGTAACCGTGGAGCTCCATAGTGGAAGCTGCACGACCCTGAGACATACCACGAAGATCAGAGGTATAACCAAACATGTTTGCAAGTGGAACGAAACCGGTAATGACCTTAACGCCATTATCACGATCTTCCATTGCATCGATGCGGCCGCGGCGAGAGTTCAAATCGCCAATAACGTCACCCATGAAGTCTTCTGGGGTAGTAATTTCAATCTTCATAACTGGCTCAAGAAGAACTGGGTTAGCTTTCTTGATACCTTCGCGAGTTGCGAGGACACCAGCTAGGTGGAATGCGAGCTCGGAGGAGTCGACATCGTGGTAGGAACCATCATAGAGGGT
>JAHKZT010000063.1 GCA_020626475.1 bacterium | reverse complement strand
CCGATGATCTGGGTCATACCAATCTTGGTGCCGAGGATGATTTTCATCTGTGGGCGTCCTTTCCCATTAAAATCATTTGGCTTGTGAGTGGTATCCATCGCCTGCGCGGTTCTGGACCTTACCTCTTGCGCCAAAGTGACGTTATTTTGATAATATACCTAGGTATTGTATCATAAAGTACCCCTAATTGTCAAACGTTTTATAGGGTTATTTTAGACCGCCTTCTTCTAGGAATGCCGTCCATATCGCAAATTCAAATAGTAGACGACAAAATAGGCCGTAGCCTAGGCAGAATATTATGACTAAGCGGTAATATCGTATAGCCTTATCTTCGCTCAAAAGTCGGATTTCGCTATGGTTTTCTGGGTTAACTTTAACCTCAAACCAGTCTTTGTCCGTCGTATACACGTCGGCTATTTTATCGTTCGCAATCGAATCTATCGTTGTCTCGAGGACCGTGCCACTAACCTTCACTTCGTAATAATATCGATACGACGTGCCGACAAGCTTACTCTTGATACGCATTTGCCGTAAATACCTAGCCTTGCCCGGAACCGTAAAGTATTTCAAGCGTTTCTTGAAGCCAATTAACTTCAATAATGCGCGAAACCCTATTACGAAGATAATACCAAAAAATACATTAAAGCCAATATAAACAAATAGATATATTAATTCCACCAGTTTATTATAGCTCATATATCTATATAGAAAAAATCCCCGAATTTCGGGGATTTTTCGTTGTAAGATTAATTACATCTTGATTTCGGCATCAACGCCTGCTGGAAGAGAAAGATTCTGGAGAGAATCAATCGTCTTTGGCGTAGCGTTGATAACGTCGATAAGGCGCTTGTGAACCTTCATCTCGAAAGCTTCACCACCAGTCTTGTAGACATGTGGGCTCTTTACGACAGTGAAGGTAGAACGCTTGGTCGGAAGTGGAACTGGGCCACTTACCTGAGCACCGGTACGGATAGCGGTGTCAACGATTTGCTTTGCGCTCTGGTCAATGAGGCGATGATCGTATGCCTTGAGGCGGATACGAATCTTAAGACCTTCGGCTTTGTCTGCCATTTGGACTATATCCTTTCTTGCGACCGCGTAACCTCGGATACTACCTAGACGGAGCGTCCACGAGTTTTTCGCGGCAATTTAATATTGTATGTGATTTATTATGCCTCAGTTGAGGCGTTTTGTCAATTGGCTAGCGTATATTTAATTACGATATATATCGCAAATACTATCGATAAGACAACGATATCGTGAAAGAACTTCTTTGTAGCCTCTTCTGACGGCCGCCCTTTCTCTTCGATAGATTTGCGGTTCTTCTTATCTGTGAGGAAGGTATGGAGGATACTCACCGTAAATATGATACCTGGAATAGTAACAAATAGCAGACCAGGCCTTTCCGCCCATAGATACTCAAGCAAGCAGATAGCAATAGTGGGCGATACGAGAATTATTATGTACTGCAAAAAGATATGGAGGCCTCTAATCCACCGATGGTTCTTATATGCATTCTTCCAGGCGGTCCTAAAACGACTCACGGGCGCGTTACCTTTTTAATGAAGTGCCATGTGAGATAAATTGCTATAGCCGCCAATGTCGTAAATACAACCCTGAGAACTACTTTTCTCGGTAGCTTGCCGTCTTTTTGTAGCGATTCGCGGATATCTTTATTCGTAAACAGATATCCGACTGCGCAAATACCTAGTAATGCGCAGAAGTAAACGCCAAACGCTAGCTGCCCATTCGGCTCGAGAATCATCAACAAAATAATCAACGCACCTAGAGGCACGCCAATAATAATCGCCAACTTCATTATGTTATTCATTATGTTTATTTTAGCATGAAAAAGGCCTCTCGCTAGGAGAGGCCCATATTGGAGAACAATTGGGGTAGTAGATTATTCGTCATATACGCATTCGCCATTAGCTGATACGTTGACATTTATATCGCCATTCTCGAGGCGATTCGTATAAACGAATATATTCTGTACCCCGAGAAATGCAACTCTCGTAATGTTCGTGAGGTTGCTTGGCATAACCATGCAGTTACGACTCTTGAGTGAGCAGGACATCGCGTGTCCTGATTCGAAGAAGTCCGTGACCTGTCCGACCAGCTGTGACATTGCCATATTACATACAGCAACATTGAGCCCTCCGCTCTTAGTTACTGATGTAAGAACTGCGATCCCATCGTTGATGTAGTTGGCATAGATACGTACGCCTTTCTTTGACGACACAAACATACTGTCGAGACACTGATATCTTGTAACCTCACCAATAGAAGCATTGTGGTGGTTAGGCGTCTTATGCTGGATCTTATAGTAAGCATCCAGAGTGCCGCAGTCCTTCCATTCGAAGCCTCCGATCAGAAGCTTCATATTGAGCTTCTTTACCATATCCGTCGGATCCAGACCAAGATCTGTTTTCTCTGAGCCTTCATCGTAGTATTTCTTGAGCAGCTCATTGATTTTCTCCATCGGATACGCCTTGCAGAACTTATCGACTCTGATGGCGTACAGACCCGTATTAACAACAGTATTGTCGTCCATAAGGATCTGCTTGACTCTGTCAGGGCCGAACTTAGCCGGCTTCTCAATGAAGTCGAGAATCTCATAGAACGGACCTTCTTCCGAGGAGTCGTACTGAGCGTTTCCGCAGCCGCCGACAATATTTGCGTCAGCTACTTTAGCGCCAACCAGGATTGAACGTCCGTTATTCGCCTCATTACAAGCTGTACTAATTGCATTAGTAAGCTCTTCCTGTCCCTCCATGTGAGAATCGGACGGCGTAATGAAGGCTACAGCCTTCGGCTCGACCTTGCCGATATAGTCAGCTGCTGCCGCCATAACTGCTACGTAGCCCAAATAAGGATCAAACATCACCACATTAGTACTAGGCACCTTATACGGCGTAAGCTGTTCTATCGCGAAATCTTTCATTTCGTCATTCGTTACTACGACGATTACTCTCGACGGCTTAATTACGTCGTAAGTAATCATTTTGATAACGTCCTGCACGAAGGTTACGCCATTGAACTTTGGCGCAAACTGCTTTGGTGTCGAGCCGGCGATAGGGAGTCTTGATCCTCTTCCGCCAGCGAGTACGATTGCATAAGGTTTAATTGCTTCCATTTTCTTCTACCTCCAATTTTTAAAGAACAAGTTTTATATTATGATCAACAAAAAATGTCGTCATAACGACTACATATTTCATTATAGCACAGATTCAAAGAAAAGTCAATAGAACTTAAACATAAAAAATATCCCCCGCTTTCACGAGGGATATTTTAGTTCAGTTACGATAGATTATTTGACAATCTTAGTAACAACACCAGAACCGACGGTGCGGCCACCTTCGCGGATTGCGAAGCGGTCATTGTCGTTCATAGCGATTGGAGCATTGAGCTTGACGCTGAAGGTGACGGTATCACCAGGCATAACAATCTCTTTGTCCTTTGGAAGTTCGACCTCACCAGTAACATCGGTGGTGCGGAAGTAGAACTGTGGCTTGTAACCGTTGGAGAATGGAGTGTGGCGACCGCCTTCTTCCTTCTTCAAGATGTAAACCTGGCCCTCAAACTCGGTATGTGGAGTGATGGTGCCTGGCTTTGC
>JAHKZT010000062.1 GCA_020626475.1 bacterium | reverse complement strand
TAGCGGAGACCGCCGTAGATAAGCATAATAACAGAGATGATGCCAACTGCATAAAGGACGGTATTGGTAATGCGAGTGAAGACGCCATTAACGCCAACGAGTTCGCTTGGCATACCAGCTCCCTTTGCGGTGTTTGCGCCTGCCTGAGCTGGATTAGATGAACCGCCAGCCTCTGCGGCCATTACGCGTCCGGCCATAATAGTAACGGCTGCGGCAGCACCAGTGAAAACTTGACTTGCTTTTTTGAAGATTTTTTTCATAGGTTTGTTTAATTATCCTTAACGATAGTTCTATTATACAACAAAAACATAATCTTTGTCCAATTGCTGACCAGTATTTGACAAGAGCAGTTTGGGCGGCAGTTCTTCGCAAGAGCAGCAGTCGCCCGGCTCGTCGTTACGAGCGGGCGCTGCTTATACTCAGCCGTAGCTTCCGTATATCTTGCAAAGAGCTATCGCCCAAACTGCATAGAGACGTTTTTTGTTGTGTGGGCAACTGGTAATGATCTTGTTTTTGTGGTAGAATAGAGATTATTGGAGGGTTACCCAAGTGGCTGAAGGGGACGGTTTGCTAAATCGTTAGACTGGCGAAAGCTGGTGCGAGAGTTCGAATCTCTCACCCTCCGCCAAAAGATGCTCTAGCTTAGGGCATTTTTTGATGGTTTTGGTCTGATTATGCTTGTGGTATAATAAAAGTACTATGGCTGATAAGACAATTGTGAACTGGGAAGCTCGCGAATATATTGAATATAAGAAGAACGGTGGTTGGTACTTCGGTCTTGCCCTCGTAGTAATTGCTCTTTGTGCATTGGCGTTTTTCTTGCAACAGTGGACGTTTTTGGCATTGGTTATCGTTGCGGCGATTGCGCTATTGACGTATACGATGCGTCCTCCGCGTGTCTTGCACTATTCTCTTTCGGATAAGGGCTTATCTGAGGGGAATAATCTTCATACTTTCGACCAGTTTAAGTCTTTCGGCGTTTTGAATGAGAATAATCATTATTGTATTGTCTTAGTGCCAGTAAAGCGTTTTGGAACTCGTATGCGCGTTTACTTCCCCGAAACTGAAGGCGAACAGATTGTCGACATCTTTGGTGCTAGATTGCCGATGGAGCCAGTTAAGCTTGATATGCTCGATCGCCTAGTACGTTTCTTGCGTATTTAGGCATAAGCGTGATAAAATAATTGTAGTTAAAAGATTAGATAAAAGGTGGGCAATATGGACCAAAATAACACTGCGACTCCAGATGAGTTGCAACAAGCAATCAATAGTATTACTAACCCAGGCGGTGATGCTGCAACAGCGGATCCTGTAGCTGCTGTTACTGAGAGCGTTGCTGCGGCTGCGCCAGTTGACCTTGGCACGCCTCCTGCTCCAGAAGTTCCGGCTGCTCCAGCCATGCCGGCAGGTAAAGCTGTCTATGGCGATCCAGATTTGGATCGCGTAAAGTCGATGGCGCTTTCCGATCTTCGCCCTATTATTGAGAGCGTAGATATTGAACCGGCAAAGAAGTTCAAGATTTACAAAGAAATCATCGATATGACCGAAGATAAGGCATGTATTGAGCCAGCTTATAACGCTGCAAAGGCTATCGAAGACCAGAAGGAAAAGGCGGAAGCTCTTCTCTTCGTCGTTGATACGATTGATAAGCTTGGCATTCCTGTACAGGGTGCAGATGGTCAAATTCAGTAATATCTAATCTTAATCTTGTAAAAATGCCCCTGTTCCTCCGGGGGCGTTTTTAAACATACGTAAAAAATACCCCCGTAAAGGGGTATTTTTTTGTAGGTACTAGAATTATATCGTGCGCGATATGAATTTTAGTACATGCCTCCGCCCATGCTTGCAGCAGCGGCAGCTTCGTCTTTGTTTGGAAGTTCGACGATGAGAGCACCCATGGTGATGGTCGTAGCAGCGATACTGACTGCGTTCTGAACGGCTTCGCGAGTGACGCGAGCTGGATCGACGACGCCAGCTTTCTTGAGGTCGACGAGGCCTTTTTCTGGAGACATAACGTTAATGCCCTGCCCGTCTTTGGCGGCTTCGACTTGGGCGAGGAGCGCCTGAGCGTTGAGGCCGGCATTCTCCATAATCTGAGTAAATGGAGCCTTAAGGGCGTTCTTAAGTATGGTTGCACCGGCATTATCGTCTTTGATGTTCTTCGCAAGGTTTACGAGCGTGACGCCACCGCCAGGGACGATGCCTTCGTCGAGAGCAGCCTTGGTTGCAGCAACGGCATCATCGACGCGATATTTCTTTTCGTCGATTTCGGTTTCGGTAGCGCCGCCGACCTTAATAACGGCGACTTTTCCGGCGAGCGCAGCTGCGCGTTTGTTGAATTGCTCGGTTTCATAATCGGACATGGCGGCTTCAGCCTGAGCTTTGATATCTGCGATGCGAGCTTTAACTTCGCGAGCGTCGCCGGCGCCATTGATGATAGTGGTCTGATCTTTAGTAGCGATAATTTTGCGAGCTTGGCCGAGAATTTCGAGGCCACAATCTTCGAGGCTCATGCCCTTCTCGCTGGAGACGACAGTTGCACCGGTGAGAGTGGCGATATCTTCCATGATTTGCTTACGGTTTTCGCCAAATGCTGGTGCCTTGAGGACGAGCGTATTGAAGACGCCTTTGAGCTTGTTGAGAACGAGGACGGAGAGTGCTTCGCCTTCGACATCTTCGGCGATAATGACGAGATCTTTGTGGCCGGCTTGAGCCATCTTTTCGAGGAACGGAACGATGTCGTTGACGGCAGAAATCTTTTTATCGGTAATGAGGATTTCTGGCTTTTCGAAGATTGCTTCTTGGCGGTTGGTGTCAGTGATAAAGAATGGCGATGCGTAGCCCTTGTCGTAGGTATAGCCTTCAGTAATTTCGGATTGCATTTCGAGGCCTTGGCCTTGCTCTACGGTTACGACGCCGTCTTTGCCGATCTTGGAGATAACATTAGCGATGAGTTTGCCGATTTCAGCATCGCCAGCGGAGATGGTAGCGACCTCAGCAACCTTGCTGTCGTCGCCTTCGATTTGCTCGGCAGTAGCATTGATGCCCTTTACGATTTCTGCGCCAGCAGCTTCGATGCCTTTGCGAAGATCCATTGGATTGTGGCCGGCAGCGATAAGCTTATTCGCCTCAGCGAGGATATTGTAAGTGAGGACGGTAACGGTAGTGGTGCCATCGCCGGCGACCTTGTTGAGCTTTTGCGCGGCAGTCTTAATAAGCTTTGCACCCATCTGGTAGCCGAGGGTCGCTTCGTCGTCATTACCGAGATCGACGGCCTCTGCGACGGTAACGCCATCATGAGTGATAGTCGGTGCGCCGTAGGACTTTTCGATAACGACATTGCGGCCTTTTGGACCGAAAGTGACCTTTACTGCGTCATAAAGTGCTTTTGCACCGCCGAGAACTTTCTCGCGGGCTTCTGCATCGTAGAATACTTTCTTTGCCATTATATATTTATCTCCTTGATTGCTTATTCTGTGCTCTTCGGAACCGCTCGATAGCGCCCGTCGTTACGGGGCTATCGAGCTAGCTACATCGTGATTGCGCATGTTCCGAAGAGCATAGAATGCGCAACCAAGCACACTATTATAAAGTGGCGAGGACGTCCTCTTCCTTAACTATGAGATAGTCGGTACCGTCGTACTTGATTTCAGTGGCGGAATATTCGCGATAAAGAATGCGGTCGCCCTTTTTGATATTTTTTACATCGGGACCGATAGATTCGACGGTGGCGGTGTTTGGCTTTTCTTTTGCCTCACCGAGAAGAATGCCTGAAGCGGTAGTGCTGGTGGCGGCGTCCTTTTTTGCGACGACGCGGTCAGCGAGAGGTTTGATAGACATAT
>JAHKZT010000061.1 GCA_020626475.1 bacterium | reverse complement strand
GAGAATCTCAGCCAATTCTTCTTGTTCGATTTTATTCATCATATCTATTATTATACCATTTCAACAATGAAAAGACCAGCCGAAAGCGACTGGTCTTAATAAAAGTGCTTTAGAACAAGTTAGATTTTAGTATGATCGTCTTTTGACTCGTCAATCAGGTATTGCCCCTGATTTTTATCCTGCCACTGGTCACGCATATAAATCGTGCTTCCATCGCGATCAAGAACAACATGTCCATGGCCAAGACCATCGCCATAATTGCCGGAGTCGGTAAAGAAAATATCCGTTCTTCCGTCTTTACGATGGCGAATCTTTGCTGGTCTGCCATCAAACATATCAGTGCCGACAGCAAGCGTTTTGCAAGTATTCGTACCGTCATCAGTAAAATTCTGATGTCCATGCTCGGCGAATGCGTCACGATCATAGGTTTTGTTGCCAAACTGATCAAGCGTAGTATGGCCATGGCCTAAACCATCACCTTTACCAAGGCCACCATGATAAACCTGAGTCGTACCATCGGCTTTTTTGACGATTTTTGCATCATTACGCTCGGACCAGCGAACGCCGGCTTTATCAAGGGTTCTTTCGCGTTCGCGTTTATTGGCTGATTTAACTTCTTCGAGTTTCCTTTGGAACTCCTCTTTGAGATGAGTATGCTCGGCTTGCAGGGAGTCAAATGCATCTTTGAGGTGATCGCGCTCGGCTTTAAGACGTTTAAACTCCGCTTGAGCAGATTCGTGACGAGATTTAGCTCTCTCAAAGACTTCTTTTGCTCTGTGAAAAGCAGAAGAATCGGTTTTTGGAGCGCGCCATTCGGCATCCTGTCTGGCAGATTTTACCTCTTGACAAAGTCTGCTAACCTCTTCATTGATGCCGTTACGACGATCTTTGTGATCATGTCCTTGAGAAGACCAATACGGAGCCTCGGACTTGTCACCAAATTCATAGCAACTGCTTGCCTGCTCGAAACAATCAATCATTTGCTGATGTTCGGAGTCAGCTTCGGCGCGAAGACGTTCAATTTCGTAATTGTTCTGATCACGGATTCTTCCGTATTCATCCCATACTTCGCGGTAGTTTTCGCTAGCCCTCTGCATTTCCTCCCATTCACGATTCATTTCTTCTTTTGCGCTAACTCTTTCTCCCCAAGCAGTCTGCATAGCGTCATGAGCTTCATTGCAACGATCTCTAGCATCTGCGTAGCGTTGGAATGCAGCCTGTTTGCGCTGGAAAGCGTCTTGCTCTCTGGACTTCAAAGAGTCCAACTCGTAGTTTCTGGACATACATAGCCACCAACCTTTCTAAATAGATATAAAAAATACAAGCCATAGTATATGGCTCACCTAGATATATTATAGCAGATTTACGTAATTTCAGCAACAAAAAACAATAGGTCTAGCCTATTGCGATTGTGCTTGGCTGGGCCTGCAGGATTCGAACCTGCGAATGACGGGACCAAAACCCGTTGCCTTACCACTTGGCGAAGGCCCAATCTGCAAGATATTTTAGCATAAAAATAAGATATAATAAAGGCAATGATAGACACAAATAAACAATATACACCACCAGCAAAATACAAACCGACACCTTTTAATCCAAACAAAAAGCCGGAAAAAGTTCCTGGCTTTACCGTGCTCAGCTTCTTTATCCTGATGGCAACCTACATTGGCAAATATTGCCTAGATTTTCTGCTCTTACCAACGCTGCTCCCACAAATCTATGCCATTCCGGGGCTCGCAATTATGCTATGGATCATCACGACCGTAATTATTACTTTTATCGCTATAAAATTCATTAGCGGCTTCGGTCTATTCTACATACCAGCCTGCCTATTATATGCGCTCTGCGTCCTGCTATGGCCGAACGGCGCATTCGGTTTTGGTACCGTTATACCAGCAGTTCTAGGTGCTACAATCGCCTACGTCGCAAACCGCGTCATCGAACGTATCGAGATGTGGATTTTTATGCTCGTCGGTTTTGTTACAATGTAAAAACCTGTATAATAAAAAGGTTATGAAAAATGTTTTATTATCTACGCGTGGCCTAAAAAAGGTCTATGGAAAGCGCGACTCGAAATTCGAGGCTCTAAAGGGCATAGATATCGACATCGAAAGCGGAGAATCGGTAGCAATTATCGGTAAATCCGGCTCCGGTAAGTCGACATTAATGCATCTTTTAGCGCTCCTCGATCAGCCTTCTGAAGGCACTATCAAGCTTAACGGCAAAAATACTAGCAAGCTCAAACAGCGCAAGCTTAATCGCCTTCGCAACAAGGAATTCGGTTTCGTATTCCAGAGCTTCTTTATGAACACTAACGACACTGTTCTAAATAACGTTATTTTGCCATTAAAGATCGCAGGTATTCGCCGCGGCGAACGTCGTAAACGTGCTATGGCAGCTCTAGAGACCGTCGAACTTGGCGACAAATACAAAAACAAAGCCAACGACCTATCGGGCGGTCAGAAACAGCGCGTCTGTATCGCTCGCGCAATCGTAAACAACCCGAAAGTTATTTTCGCCGACGAGCCAACCGGCAACCTCGATTCCGCAACCGGCGCAAAGATCGAAGAGCTTCTCTTTAATCTAAATCGCGAAAAGGGAATTACCCTTATCATTGTTACGCACGACGAAGAACTTGCCGCAAAATGCGGTCGCCAAATTCATATCGCTGACGGCAAGGTCATCGGCGACGGCAAAGGTGTCGCTAAGCACGACCCGAGCTTCATCGAAGACGAAAACCTCGATGGTATGCGCGACAAAAACCATACTAAAGAAATCGACGTGGAGGAAGAATAATGAAAGTCTTAGATATCATCCATGACGCAAACGCCAACCTCTGGCGCAGTAAACTTCGTAGCTTCCTAACGATTCTCGCAATCTTTGTCGGTAGCTTCACGATCATTCTTAACTCCGCAATCAATGCCGGCGTTAATGACTTCATGGATAAGCAAATTGCAAACATGGGCGGCGATGGTTATCTCGAAATGATGCCCGCCGAAACCTACGATTCGCTTGCAAGCATGATGGGCGGCAACAGTCCTCAGGAATACACCGACGACAAAGACAGCGCCAACGCTTCGACTTATCTCAAAGAAGAGCAGATCGAAAAAGCAAAGAAAATCGACGGCATTAAAGTCTTTAATGTTTTGTCAAATGCTAGCGCCGACTACATCACTAGCGACAAGATTGAGAAGCGCTATCGACTAAACCTCAACCTTGTCGTAGACGGCATCAATTTTGATATATCGCACGGCGAAACGCCAAATACTGCTGAAGATGCTGATTACGAAATCGCCGTTAACGAAGATCTTGCAAAGGCTCTTGGCTACGAAAACGTCGCAGACATCGTTGGCGAAACTGTTCAAATCGCAGTTCCAAAAAATCTTGCTTGCTACACTGCCATTAAGCGTAGCGAATGCCAAGAGATTATCGACGTAAAGGTTTCCGGCACTCAAGCTCCTGGTATTCTTTCCATGGGCGGCAGCCGCGCAAACCTTTCGCTATGGAACCGCATCAACGCCATCAACTACGAAGGTATGCCAGCTGAAACCAACCGTAGCTATCAAGCAACCGCCGACGTTGATCCAGAAAAGATCGACGACATCAAAGCCGAACTCGAAAAGATTGGCCTCAAAGCAATGTCCGTCAAAGACGAAGCTGGCATGTTCCAGAGCTTCTTTGACGCCATTCTCGTTGTCTTTAACATCTTTGGCGGCATCGCACTCATTGCAGCTTCCATCGGCATCGTAAACACCCTCTTCATGTCCGTTCAGGAACGCACCCGCGAAATCGGTCTCGACAAGGCCCTCGGTATGAGCAACAGCAAAGTCTTCCTTAGCTTCTCGGCAGAGGCTATCATGCTTGGCTTCTGGGGCTCCGCCTTTGGTATTATCGTCTCCATGATCGTCGGTAACATCGCCAACAAAGTTGCAGTTGAAACCTTCCTCAAGGATTTCCCAACCTTCCAGTTAACTATCTTTGAGCCATGGACTATGATTTCTATCGCACTCACGATTATGTTCATCGCCT